>USJP01000077.1 GCA_900555105.1 uncultured Coriobacteriaceae bacterium
ATGTGCCGAGTCGCCCTCGCGGGCTTCCACAGGCCCGGCGAAGCGCTTGGAGAACGAATCCATGCTGCCCAGGATGCCCGGCATGAGGAAGTCGAAGATGCTCCACAGCTCGATGAGGCGGTTCTCGATGGGCGTGCCCGTGAGCGCCAGGCGAGCGTCGGCCTGCAGGCATTTCACTGCCTTGGCCACCTGGGTGCCGGGGTTCTTGATGTAATGGGCTTCGTCGAGCACCGCGCGCGCGAAGCGAATGTCTGCATACGACTCGATATCGCGCTTGAGCAGGTCGTAGGACGTCACGAGCACGTCATGGGAGGTCGCGGCGCCAATCACTGCAATCCGTGCCGCCTTGGTACCGACCACGGCTGCGGCATCGAGCTGCGGGGCGAAGCGGGCGAGCTCCGCCATCCAGTTGTACACGAGCGATGCGGGACACACCACAAGAGAGGGGAGGGCGCTGCCCGCTTCTTTACGAGCGAGGATGTGGGTGATGACCTGCAGGGTCTTTCCCAAACCCATGTCGTCGGCCAGGATGCCGCCGAAACCGAAGCGCTCCAGCGTCTCGAGCCAGCGAAAACCTTCTTCCTGGTAGGGGCGCAAAATCCCGCTCAGCGAGGCCGGTACGTCGAAATCCGCGTCTCCATACGTGTCGAAGTCGCGCACGACTTCGCGAAACGCCGCATTGCGCTCCAGACGCACCCCGGAGGCCTTTTTGAGCAGCGCGTCCACAAACAGCGTGCGGTTTGAGGGCAGGCCCACGCCGTCGCCCGCCATCTGCACCGCGTCGACGTCCAGGCTCTCGGCGAGGGCGTTCACCTCGCGCAGGCTGTCACCCAGCTTGACGATGTCGCCGCTGGACAAGCGCACAAACTTCTGCTTGCGCTTGTACGAGTCGAGGAAGAGCATCAAGTCGCGGGGCGACATGCCGCTCGCGTCCACCTGAAGGTCGAGAAGACCGCTCTTGAGCGTCGCCTTGACGCGCACCTGCGGGCTGCCCTGCGCCTTGATGGCGCGCAGGCGCTCACTCACCATCACATCGCCCAGTTCTCCCAGCTCAGCCAGGCCGTCGGTGAGCAGGATATAGAGCAGCTCGTCGTCGCTTTCGTCAAAGCCGGGCACCAGGTTGCCGCCTGGGAAGTACTCCTCCACGATGTCCTGCACGTGATACTCGGCCACAAGGTCGCGCGCGGGCTGGCCGGGGCGCTGCGGCTCGTACGGGCTTGCCCGCCAGTCGTCATAAGCCACGGTTGCCCGGCAAGTCACCTCGCCGTCCTCCATGCCCACCTTGAACGAGAATTCCGGCACGGGCGGGCAGAAGGAGTCGAGGGCTTCGGCCCCCACAAGATGTGTGCAGCCGCGCAGGGTGGGCAGGACCGTGCGGCAAAAGTCACCCAGGTCGGTGGTGCCAATATGCAGGGCGCCGCGGGCAGGAAGCAGGCTCGAGAAGAGCCCGGCGCTGGCCCGCGCGAACTCCTCGCTGCAACGCCATGCGTGGGCCTCGTCCACGATGTACATACGTTCGCCGTCGGCCAGGCACTGCAGGGCCGAGGGAAGTCGCAGGTCAAAGCCGCCGTCGCCGGCCGGGCGCACCTCGGCCTCGATGGTGGGGTTGCCGTGCAACACCTCAACCTGACATACGAGGTCCCCGCCTTGCCCATAGCTGTACCCGAACCCAAACGCGATGTCCCCGCCTTGCATGAGGTCGAGCACGTCGATCGCGTCGACGGGGGAGAGGGGCAGCTCCTTGATGTCGGTGCCGCGTCCTGCCTGCATGTACTGCCAGCGCGAACTGAAGAGCGCCTGCTGAGTGTCCACGATGCGCGTGATGAGGTCGAGCAGCTTGCAGGCCCGCTCGGTGAGGTTGCCGGGCAGGTAGGTGAGCGTGAGGTTCTTGCCATGGGTTACCTGGGCTCCTGTTTTCCAGGCATGCGCGAGGTCGCCCATGTTCTTGACGACATAGGAGGCTTTGCCGCGCCGCACCTTGAGCCGTAGGCACAGCGTGCCGTCGAACCCATATGGGCTGCTCGGCGGGATGATGGAAACCTCGAAATCAGCCGGTTCTAAGGTCAGTTCGGGCTCTTCAGCGCCGTGTCCGCGCCGTGTGCGTGCCGCCTCGTTTACGCGCTGCTGGGTGAGGGCGCTGAGCAGGCTGGTAATCTGGGAGCTGGTGGGCAGGGCCCGTGGTGCGGCCGGCGTCTTTGAGCGTGCGCCTCCGGCCGGCCGAGCGGCTTGCGTCCCGTATGTACCAGGGGA
This sequence comes from uncultured Coriobacteriaceae bacterium, assembly GCA_900555105.1. Taxonomy (GTDB): domain Bacteria; phylum Actinomycetota; class Coriobacteriia; order Coriobacteriales; family UMGS124; genus UMGS124. Next base: position 2,251 of record USJP01000077.1, read on the forward strand.
GGGGAGGACCGCGATTCCGGTTGCATCGAGATAATGCAGTGCGAGCGCAATCTCATGCTTGCACATGCCGTTATAGTTGTAGGCAGCCGGGCAGCTGCACGAGTAGTCGACCACAGCCTCGTCATCGAGGTCGAGCGAGACGCGCGTGCGGTACACCTGACCGTGCGACCCCTCCATGGAGCCGCTCAGGCGCACCGTGCCCATGATGGCGCTCGGTTCCTCCTCGCAGGCGAGTACGCCGCCGTCCAGCGCAAGCGCAAGACCCTTGGCAAACGTGTTGTCGAGCGAAGCTTCGTTTTGCAGGCACGCAACGATCGACATGGGGCTCCTTGGGGGTGGCGGGCTGTCAAGCAGCGAGAATGGGCAGGGCCCGCTCATTGTAGCGCAGCCACCCCGAGACAAACTTTACGCGAGACGGGAAGGTTTTCACCAAATCTTTCCCGAATATGGGAAAGATTTGGTCTATACTTTCCCAAAAACAGGAAAGATTGAGGTGATGTCATGAATGAGGAGTTGCTAAGAACGGTTGTGGCCGAAGGCGTGACGCGCGAAATTCCTCAGGGAACTCGACGCGACGTCGCCATCCCCAAGCTCGCGCAGCGTGCCTCTGTGCTTAAGGGTGTGCGTCGCTGCGGGAAGACCTATCGCATGTTCCAGCAGATTCACGAGCTTATGGCCGCAGGTGTGGCGCGTGAGCAGGTTCTGTTCGTCGATTTTGAGGACGACCGCCTTTCGTTTTATCCCGACAATGTCATCGGCGCCGTCGTCGAAGAGTACTTGAGGCTTGTGCCTGCAGCCGTCCAAGGGAAGGCCTATTTATTTTTCGATGAGGTTCAAAACGTCGAAGGCTGGGGGCGCACGCTTCGCCGATTGACCCAAGATCCCCGCTTCGAAATCTGTGTGAGTGGCTCGTCGGCAAAGATGCTTTCAGACGACATCGCCACCGAGTTTCGCGGCCGCGGCATTGCCGCAGACGTTTACCCTTACTCGTTCCGAGAGTACCTGCGCCATAGACGCATGGAGCCTTCGGGAGTCTTATCGCCCGATGACGAGCGAGTTTTGCGTCGCGCATTTGAGGAATACCTGAGCACGGGCGGATTTCCCGAAGTCCAGGATGCCGATACCGCGACGCGTGTCGCCGGGCTTCAGGATGTCGTGCAGACCGTCGTGGTGCGGGACCTTGCCGAGCGTCACGGATTGCCCGTTTTGGGTGCCCGGCGTTTCGTCCAACGTGCGCTGCGTTGCTCCGGGCGAGAGTATTCAACGAACAAGATTTACAACGAGCTGAGAAGCATGGGTGTCTCTCTTGCCAAGGGGGACGCCTATGAGCTTCCCGTCCATTGCGAAGACGCATACTTGTTCTTTTTGGTTGCGCGCTTCGGTGCGGATATGGCTCAGGCGCAGATGGGCAAGAGAAAATTGTATGCCGTTGACCCCGGCCTTTCATTCGCCATGGGGCCAGCTGGCTCTGCTGATTTGGGGCAGCGCCTCGAAACAGCGGTCTACCTCGAGCTTCGCCGCCGCTTGCTTGGAGACAGGCTTTCGAACATCGGGTTTTACCAAACTCCCGCTGGTTATGAGATCGATTTTGTGGTGGGGGACGAGGAGGAGCGCGTGCCGCGTTTTCTGTATCAAGTCAGTGCCTTCGTTGAGGAGCCCTCAACGTTTCATCGTGAATGTCGGGCCCTCACTGATGCAATGGATGCCACGGGGCTTGAGCGGGGAGAGCTCATCGTCCTCGATGCGACGTCCATGCCTCGGCCCGAGGACCCCCGCATCCATATTGTTGAAGCCTGGAGGTGGATGCTGGGCTTGGAGTAGGGGTGCGAACTCTGGGCCATTTCTCAACCAAAAAACTCGCCCCCACCTCCTGTTTTACCAGAAGGAGGGGGCGGCGGTTCTGTACTGCTATGTAAGACGAGCTATGGAGCCCTGCCCGCCTTTATCGCGTGCTTGCTTTACTTCCCCAGGTACTCGGCGGCTTGCATGGCGATGATGCGGCCGGAGTTGTTGGCCCAGGAGGCTTGCGAGCCGGGGGCCAGGGAGACGTCGTAGGAGTCGCCGTACAGGCAGCCCGCGTCGGAACCGCCGGCGTACAGGCCGGGGATGACCTCGTGGGCCTCGTTCTCAACCTCGCAGTTGGCGTTGATCATGATGCCGCCGCACGTGGTGTAGTAGCCGTCGCCGATCTGGCCGATGTAGAAGGGCGGCTCGTCCATCTTGCGCAGGTGCTCGGCGGCCTTGCCGAAGTCGGGGTCGTGGCTCTCGTCGCAATAGCTGTTGTACTGGTCGATGCAGGCCTTGAGCGCCTCGGCGTCGAGACCCTCGGCCTCGGCCATCTTCTCGACGGTGTCGCACTTAAACACGGTACCGCCGGCGATGAGGTCCTCAATCTGCTCGCGCACGCCCACCATGGGGTTGCCGGGAGAGGTGAAGGAGAAGACCATGCCGTAGGGGCCCTCTTCCTCCCAGGTGGTCAGGTCGCGCTCGCAGAAGATGGTGAACGTCTTGTCCTGGTTGCGCTGAGCCAGGCCGACGCCGGCGAAGTCGGAAATCCAGCGGTCCTCGTTGATCCAGCGTTCGCAGTTGCCGTTAATCCACAGCGTGGGCTGCACGGAAGCGCAGTAGTCCATGTGGGTCCACACGGCGCCGTCGAGGCAGGGGCCGCACCACATCACGGTGCCCAGGCCCTCGGCCATGTAGGCACCGGCGTCGCGGGCCATCTTGATGCCGTCGGCGTCGTTGCCGGGCACGCCCTGCGGCAGGATGAGCTCGTTGCGCGTCTCGGAGACGGCGTAGAGGAAGTCCTTGTTCTGGGGATAGCCGCCAGTGGCGCAGGCGACGCAGGGAGCGTTGACGCGCACGACGGTGCCGTCCTCGCGCTGGGCGAGCACGCCGGTGACCTTGCCGTCCTCAACGAGAATCTTCTTCACGGGAGTCGAGAGCTCAATCTGCACGCCGAGCTTCTCGGCGGCGGCGCGCATGCTGTCCTGGAACGTGGCGCCCGGGCCCTTCTCCAGGTCGCGCTCGTACACGTGCCAGCACTTCTCGCCGGCGCCGATGGCGATGGCACCCTGGAAGCCTACGCCCAGGTCCTCGAGCCACTGCACGGTCTCAGCGGTCTGGTTGAAGAAGCGCTGGTAGAGCTTGTGGTTGGGGATGAAGTGGTGGTAGACCATCGTGTTGGCGATGGCTTCCTCCACGGTGAGGGTGCAGCCGGACTCCTCGGTGTACTTGGTGCCCAGGGCGAAGAGGCCCTCGGTGCCGATGAAGGAGCCGCCCGTGACCTCGCGCTTCTCGAAGACGATGGGGTTGAGGCCGAGCTGCTTGGCCTGGCAGGCGCACGCCATGCCCGTGCCGCCGGCGCCGATGATGGCGATGTCGCACTCAAGCTCCTCAGTGGGCTCGCCGACCTCGTCGAGGTCCCAAACACTGCTTGACTCGGCAATGACCTTGGCCTGGGCGGTCTCGGGGGCAAATGTGCTTGCGACGGCTGCGGCCGTGCTTGCTGCGGCGGCGCTGGCGACAAAGTTGCGACGGGTCATTTCCATGGTTCTCCCCTTTCGTTCGGCAGCACAAACATGCACGTTGAACTGGTTGTATGCCGCTTCGCATTCCCCTTTGGAAGCTTTGCGCGGCACAACTGCATCATGCCATCGGGCCCGTCTGCTCGGCAATATTTCTGCCGCCAACCGCTTTTTGATGGTCACAACCGTTTGAGTGAAACCAAAAGTTGAGGCTCTCAACCGGGTGAAGAATCCGCAGGTCGCGTACAATCGTGGGGCCTTCCGGGGAGGGGAGGCGCTAGCGTCGGCGTCGTTTGATGGGGGTTGCCGCTTGAACACTGAGTACCTTCGCTACTTTGAGCTCGCCTACATGGAGGGCAACTTCTCGGCCGCCGCCCGCCGCGTGCCTGTGTCGCCGCAGGGCCTCACCAAGGCTATTCACACGCTCGAAAAAGACCTGGGCGTGCCCCTGTTCAACATCGACGACGCCACTGGGTCTCCCGTGCCCACCGACTACGCCCACGAGTTGTTCCAATATGCCCAGGTGTTCGACTCCAACACGCACTTGCTGCAGTCTGCGTTCAACGCCATTCGTGGGGGCCAGCGCTCAACCATACGTCTTGCCTGTTCATTGGGCGTGCTCGGCACGTTCGGTCCGGAGTTTCTAGAGCGCTTCTACGAGCGACACCCCGACATCGACTTTGAGTATTGGGAGGCATCTGACGAGTCGGTCGTGCGCAACCTACAAAAAGGGGAGTGCGGCTTGGCATTGCTCGTGGGCCGGGTGCCCGAGGGCATGCAGACACGCGAGCTCTATCGGTGCCGCCAATACTTGTGGGTCAACGAGGAGAGCTCGCTGGCCGAGCGCGAATCGCTGGGCCTTGCCGACATCGCGGGCTGCGACGTGGCGATTCCCGGTACGGGCTTCGATTGCTATCGCAGGCTTATGGAGGGCGCCGAGCAGGCGGGCGTGGGTCTGGGCCATGTGTACCAGATGAGCGAGATATTCCAGCTCTATGAGTTCGCGGCGAGTGGCCGCGGTGTGGGGTTCTCGGTTGAGCATCTGGTAAACCTGCCTATCTTCTCCCGCGATCATCGGGCTGTGCCCGTTGTGCTCGAAGGCGCCCCGTGGTGTTTTTCAATCGTCTGCCTCGGCACCCATGCGCTCGACGATGCCGAGCAGGCGTTCTGGGCGTACTGCCAGGCGAGTGCGAAGGGATTGGGGGAGTAGCGAAGTTGCGGGCAGTCGGCGCCGGCCTACGGAAGGCCCGAAGTCGCGGGTGGAGAGCGGGCCTGCGAGTTGCGTGAGGCCGAAGGCGGGGAGCGGGGGCTGAGGGCGCGGGCGCTCCCGGGCTATGTGGCCGCACGTCCCGCT
>USJP01000078.1 GCA_900555105.1 uncultured Coriobacteriaceae bacterium
AGTTGGCGACCTTCTCGAGATTCGCAACCCTGACAACTTCGACGACTATGTGACGGCGCCCTGCCCGCGCACGACCAACGGACCCACCCAGCTCGCACTCGACCTGCCACGTGCCATGGGCGCCGGCTGCGACGTGCGCGTCATCCGCAGCGAGCACGGTATGACGCAGGCACGCGAGTTCGCCGCGCGCGCCTGGCCCCGCAAACGTGCAGTGCATGTGCATGTCATCGCGCGTTTCGGCGAGCCTTTCATTGTCGAACTGGAGACGATTGCCGGAGACGCCCATCCCGACATGGGACGCGATGTCGTGCGCGCACATGCTGCAGGGTTCTGTGTGGAGGCGGCCCACAGCCGAGCTGTGAGCAAAGAGGACCTGCGCGAGCATGTGGGGCGCTTTGGCACCAGCCCCTTTGAAGCAGCTAGCTGGGATATTGAGATGGACGAAGGCGTCGGCATGTCTTTCTCTGCCGTGCACGCCGTGCGCACCGAGGCTGTGCAAGCGCTCAAAGACGAGATTTTGAAGCCCTGGAAGGATGAGAGGCTCTCGACGGCGCCGGCCCCCTTAAGCCTCACCGCACGCAAAAGGCGCGGTGCCTGCGATCCCTCGCAGGCCAAGCTCTGCGCCCATGTGACCACACCCGAGGATGCCCAGGCGGCACTTGAGGCAGGGGCTGACCTCGTCTATGTCTCGGCCATCGACCTGGCTCTTGGCCCGGCAAGCAGCGCCCGCAAGCGAGCGGATGTCCTTACCCAGACCGACGCGGCGTGGCCCCAAGGCGTCATCTGCATCTTGCCCGCCGTCGCACGCATGGCCGACCACACAGCCGTGGACGCTCTGGACCTAACGGACACCCATGAGATTGCCATTTCGAACGTCTCATGGCTTGAGGATGCCCGCAAGGGCGGGGCCGAGGTCTGGCTCACCGACGAGATGGAGCTGCACAACGCCGCCGCCTTCGAGTTCATGGCCGCACGTGGCGTCAAGGGCGCATGGCTCTCCTGCGAGCTCGACCTGCTCGAGATCTCCCAGCTCGCCACCACAAGCGAGCTTGAACTCGGCATAAAAGTCTGGGGGCACATCCGCACCATGACCTGCGAGCATTGCATGCTGCAGAGCATGGGAGACTGTGCCAAGACCTGCGCGACCTGCGCCCGTCGCTCACTCAAGCTCGAGATGCGCGACGAATTCGACCGCCCGAGCATCGTGACCTCCGACGCCCTGGGTCGGGCCGGTGTGTGGCAGGCTGAGGTTCTCGACGCAACGCCGCAGATGGCAGAGCTCATGCGTTGCGGTGCGAGCCGCTTCGGTGTGGACTGCCGCTTATGCGACAGCCCCCAAGAGACGGCCGAGGCGGTGCGCCATGTGAAGGCCGCGCTCGATGCCGTCCGCAACGGCAAGATGGCCGCCCCTCGCGCTGCAAGCGCGACAAGCGGCCATCTCTTCGAACGCATCGGGTAACCCCCAAAGGGTTCCGCGACTCTTTTGAACAAGAAGGAGCGGCTTAGTCCTCTTCGTCAGCAAGCACCTCGTCGAGGACCTCGAGCACCATGGGCTTGAGGTCCTCTTCTATATCGACCAAGTCAACGACAGGGGGCTTCTTCGGCGTCATGCCATGCTCCACGGCGTACTGGGCCGCCCTCACCTGCTCGGGGTCAACCACGACCGAGGCGTACATCGCCTCCTCGCCCGCCTCATCGCTCACGAGGTCGGTGTACACCAGGTAGATGGGGCCCGCCTCCTCAAGAGAGAAAGACAGGAGAGCGTCGTAGCGGCACATGACGCCTTCCTCGTCCAGGCAGCGAAACGCGAAGTCGTACGTCTCAAACGTTGCAAAGTCGTGCACGTCGCTCCCCTATCCCTTTATGCATGGTTCTCGCGGTCAACAAGCTGCTCGGCCCCGTAGCGCTGACGCAGCACGGGCTTTTCGATCTTGCCCGTGGGGTTGCGCGGAACGTCGGCGAAAATAATCTTGCGCGGACGCTTGTAACGAGGCAGGTCGAGGCAGTACTCGTTGATGTCCTCAACGGTGGTGTCGGCGTACTCAGGCTTGAGTTCGATGATGGCGGCGCAGATCTCGCCCAGACGCTCGTCGGGCAGGCCGATGACCGCGACGTCCTTCACTGCAGGGTTGGCGGAGAGGAAGTCCTCGATCTGGACGGGGTAGATGTTCTCGCCACCCGAGATGACAACGTCCTTCTTGCGGTCGACAAGCCAGTAGAAGCCGTCCTCGTCCTGACGCGCCATATCACCGGTGAGCAGCCAGCCGTTCTGCAACGACTCGGCAGTGGCCTTGGGGTTGTTGTAATAGCAGGTCATGACACCCGGACCCTTGACGCACAGCTCGCCGACCTCGCCCTTTGCCACCGGCTCGCCGTGCGAGTCGATGATCTTGACATCCCAGTTGTAGCCGGGCACGCCGATGGCTCCCACGTGGTCGATGTTCTCCACGCCCAGGTGCACGCAACCCGGGCCCGTGGACTCGGACAGGCCGTAGTTGGTGTCGTACTGATGATGCGGGAAGATCGACTTCCACTTCTTGATGAGGCTCTTGGGAACCGGCTGGGCACCGATGTGCATGAGACGCCACTGGTCGAGCTTGTAATCCTCAAGCTTGATGGCACCTTCCTCGATGGCAAGGAGGATGTCTTGGGCCCACGGCACAAGAAGCCACACGATGGTGCACCGCTCCGAGCTGATGGCGTCGAAGATGGCCTTGGGGGTCACGCCACGCAGGAGCACGCCCTTGCCACCACAGATGAGGCTGCCCAGCCAGTGCATGGCGGCACCGGTGTGATAGAGCGGCGGGATGCACAGAAACACGTCGTCGTGAGTCTGCCCGTGGTGCTTCTGCTCCATTTGCGCAGCCTGCGTGAGACTCTCATGGTTGTGCAGGATGGCCTTGGGGAAGCCGGTGGTGCCACTCGAGAAGTAGATGGCGGCGTCCTCGTACTCCGTGACAGGCACAAAGGGGTCGGAGCTGGGCATATTGGCAGTGAGCTCGTTGTAGCTCTCGGCAAAGGTTGGGCAGTCGTTGCCGACATAGAACAGCAGGCGGTTCTTGGAAACGCGAGGCTCAATCTGCTCGATGCGGCCGGTGAACTGCGGGCCGAAGACAAGGATGTCGACGTCGGCCAAATCGACGCAGTACTCAATCTCCTCGGCGGTATAGCGGAAGTTGAGCGGAACCACCGTTGCGCCGCTCTTGAGCACGCCAAAGAAGATGGGCAGGTACTCGAGGCAGTTCATGAGAAGGATTGCGACTTTGTCACCCTTCTTCACGCCACGACTGAGCAGTAGGTTGGCAAAGCGATTTGCCTTCTCGTCGAAGACACTCCAGGTAATCTGCCTGCGGTACGGCTGCATGCAGGTGCTTTGGACGAGACTGTAGTCGCGCCACGTCGCGTGGTCGAGCTCCTGAATCTCAGGGTTGATCTCGACAAGGGCGACCTCGTCTGCATAGTCATGGGCGTTGCGCCGCAGGAAGTCGGTAATCGGCATTGCGAACCTCACATAATTGAAGGGACTCGTTGTGCGTAATTGTACACATTACATAACGAAAGGAGCCGCCCAATCTGGACGGCTCCGCAACGTGCTGAGAAAAAGGTGCGACTAGCAGACCACGCAGACCCAACCCTCGGGCCCCTCGATGTCGCAGGCCTGAATGCCGGCGAGCTCGGCGCGGAGCTTCTTGAGCACAGGGCCGCAGCCGTCCTGCGAAGCGGGGAACTCGATGTCGCCCTCATGGCTGTGGACGCGAGCCACGGGCGAAATGACGGCAGCAGTGCCGCACATGCCGCACTCGACGAAGTCGCCGGCCTGGAGCTCGGAGAACTTGACGGGGCGCTCGATGACGTTGAGGCCCATGACGTCGCGGCCGAGGGCCACGAGCGAGCGGCGCGTGATGGAGGGCAGGATGGAATCGGAGTGCGACTGGGGAACGACGAGGTTGCCCTCACGGTCGACAAGCAGGATGTTGGCGCCGCCGGTCTCCTCGACATAGGTGCGCGAGGCGGGATCGAGGTAGAGGTTCTCGGCATAGCCCTCGGCATGGGCCTTCTCATGCGGATAGAGGCTCATGGCGTAGTTGAGGCCGGCCTTGATGTTGCCGGTGCCGTGAGGCGCAGCGCGATCGTAGTCGGAGACGGTGATGGCAACAGAGGTGTCGCCGCCCTTGAAGTAGGGGCCCACGGGGGTCACGAGGATACGGAACTGGTACTCGGTGGCAGGCTTGACGCCGATGACCTCACCGGAAGCGATCATGAAGGGACGCACGTACAGCGTGGCGCCCGAACCGTACGGCGGGACCCAGGCGGCGTTGGCGGCCACGACCTGCTTGACGGCCTCCACGAACTTGTCCTCGGGGAAGGCGGGCATGCAGAGACGCTCAGCGGAGTCGTGCATACGCTTGGCGTTCATGTCGGGGCGGAAACAGACGATGCGGCCGTCCTTGGTGGTATAGGCCTTGAGGCCCTCGAAGACTTCCTGGCAGTAATGGAAGATGCCCGCGCACTCGCTGAGCGTGATGGAGTGGTCGCGCGTGAGGCCACCCTCCTCCCACTGGCCGTCCTTGTAGTTGCAGACGTAGCTGTAGTCGGTGGGCATATAGGCAAAGGACAGGTTTGCCCAGTCCAGGTCCTTCTTCTCGATCTCGCTCATGAAAGAACTCCTCTTCGTGTAACTGCCGCACCCGGCAAGAAGTCGTGCGCGCACCGTTGGTGATGGGACATCATAGACCTATATGCGTACGGCGACCGCAAAACGGCCGCCGTACGCGGGGATTTAACACTACATGCCGCTAAGCGACAAAATCATGCCGCTGCGCGGGCACAGCCTCGCCCTGCCGAGCTCAACAAATTGTCTGCAACGTGCCCAAGAGGGTCGCACGGGAATTGCAAAGCCCAAGCGACGGCAAGGAGGTCTTACGCCATCCAGGACTCGTCGGAAGGATTGGCGCGGAAGGCAAGCAGGCGCTCCTCATCCTCGGGCTTGATGTAGCCCTCGGCAACGGCGACCTTCACGAGCGTGTCAAAATCGCACAGGGACACATTCTTGACGTTTGCCTCAGCAAGACGGTCGAGGCCCCTCTGCATGCCATAGGTGAAGATGGAGGCAACGCCGAGGACGTCGGCGCCAGCAGCGCGCAGAGGCTCGACGCAATCAAGCACAGAGCCAGCGGTGGAGATGAGGTCCTCGATCACGACGACCTTCGTGCCGGGCTCACAGCGACCCTCGATCTGGTTCTTGCGGCCGTGGTCCTTGGCGGAGCCGCGCACATAACCCATGGGAAGCTCAAGCTTGTAGGCGGCGATGGCAGCATGGGCGATACCGGCGGTGGAGGTGCCCATGAGCGCCTGGGCCTCGGGATAAACGGAGCGCACCGTCTCGGCCAGGCCCTCCTCGATCGCCTCGCGGGCCTCAGGGAAAGAGAGCGTCAGGCGGTTGTCGCAATAGATGGGGCTCTTGATGCCCGAAGCCCACGTGAACGGCTCGTCGGGACGAAGGAAAACGGCCTTGATACCCAGCAGGTGCTTTGCGATGGCAACCTTATCGACCATGTCATGCTCTCCAATCGAACGTGCGCCCGAGGCGCAGGGCAGATGTGGCTCCTATTGTAAACGAAGAGCGCCCGTTGCACGACACAACGGGCGCCCACGATACCAACAACGAACAATGGCAAGAAAAGGACCGCTGGCCCCGGGGGACGAGGCTATTCGGCCGAGTCGGCTCGCAGCTTCTCGGCAAGCAGGGACAAAGCGTGGCGGTAGCCTTCGATGCCCTCGCCGGCCACCGTGGCAAAACAGGCCCGGCGCACGAAGGAGACCTGGCGAAAGTCCTCACGCGAGGCCACGTCGGAGATGTGGACCTCCACGCACGGAAGGCTCACGGCCTTGAGCGCATCAAGGATGGCGACGCTCGTGTGCGTGTAGGCTGCAGGGTTCATGACGATGCCGTCGTAGACGCCCAAGGCCTGCTGGATGGCGTCGACGATGGCGCCCTCGTGATTGGACTGGAAGTGGTCGCACGCCTCAAACCCCAGCTCACGACCGGCAGACTCGATAAGGGCACACAGGGCGGCGTAGTTCTGGCTGCCGTAGATGGCAGGCTCGCGAATGCCGAGCATGTTGATGTTGGGACCGTCGATAACAAGTGCTTTCATGAGAAACTCCTGGTATATGGCACTAGATGCGCTTCACAAGCCTGCAGATGCGACGCGCGGTGCCAAGCGGAGAGCCGCCGGAGGGCGCAACCTCGATATCGGCCCACGCATGGTACAGGTCGGCTCGCTCGACGCGCAGGCGCTCGAGGCCTTTGGCCTGGCTGAGCGGGCGCCCCTCCACGGCGAGGTTATCAGATGGGTCGTCGACAAGGCCGCGCGTAAGAAGCACCACCGGGCCGTTTTGCTCGAGGAAGAACCTGTTCTCAGGACGCGTGACGACACCGCCGCCCGTGGCGACCACGCGACCTGGGCAAGACGTAGCCTGCGCAACGCAGCGCGTCTCAATGGCGCGGAAACCTTCCTCCCCCAGCTCCTCGAAAATCTGCGGGATGGGCATGCCGGCCTCTAACTGCACCATTTCGTCGGTGTCGACAAACTCAAAACCGAGCATCTCGGCCAAAAGCATGCCTGTGCGCGTCTTGCCCGAGCCCGGCATACCGATAAGGCTCACGACGCCCAGCTCGGCGCGCATCTGCGCAAGGACGCCCTCCTCGATGTCATCGAGGCGATCGACACTCAAAAAGAGATCGCTTGAACGCTTGGCCTGGGCCACAAGCATGGAAAGGCCACCCGCGCACGCAAGACCACGAGCGCGGCCCTCCTGGATGAGGCGGGTCCTCAGCGGGTTGTAGACGAGGTCGCACACATAGCGCAGCGCCGGAAAACGGTCGAGGTCGACAAGCATGTCGTCGTCGGCATGGGGATACATGCCGACCGGGGTCGCGTTGACGATGAGGACAACCTCGGCGCGCAAGGCGTCGGCCTGAGCAATCTGAGAGGGACTGACAGCGGTGTCGTCTCCGGCGAGGGCCGCAAAGGTCAGCTCGCCTTTGCGAGAAGCGCTCACCACAAGGGAGGCGCCCCGGTCGGCGAGCACGGCGCGAACCGTCGCGG
>USJP01000079.1 GCA_900555105.1 uncultured Coriobacteriaceae bacterium
CCACGATGATCTGAAGAGCAATACGCTAAATCGAAAAAGGCAAACCCTGGAGACGTGATTTTTGCCATAACGAGCAAGAATATCGAAGATGTCTGCACACCATTGGCGTGGGAAGGCGAACAGCCGGTTGCAATCAGCGGACACTCTTGCGCGTATGCGACTGAAAGCATTATCCCGAGATACCTAGCATATTTAGCTACTGCTCAGGACTTTCAGATATCCAAACGAAAGGTGGCGAAAGGGACAAAGGTAATCGAAGTCGCGCCTGTGGACTTAGCGAGAGTCGAGATTCCCGCCCCATCCCTCGAAACACAGCAGAAGGTCGTCGATATCCTCGAGCGTCTCGATCGCCTCGCGGATTTTCTGCTGGAACATCGGGCCGGGGTCCACCCTCAGGCCGAGGTAGCCGCGCCACAGGCTCGGTGACACGCGCAGCATGTTCTGGATCTTGGACATCGGTTCGATGTCGACGTAGACGTTGAGCGTGACCATGGCGTTTCCCTCTATGCCGAGAGGCTGTATAAGCCGCCGTGGCGGGCGACGAGTGCATCCCTCATGACCTGCGGAAATGCAAGACGTTAAAGCCACTGGCTACGATTCACTTTGCCAAACGGATGTCGAAGAGGATGGTCGGCTGTTTTGGCGTTCGTATCGGACGTTTCAGGGCCTCAAAACCAACCCGTTTTTGTCCCCGGGACAAAAACGAAACTGCGTCAGGTTCCTGTCGGAAGTTGAAAGGACACCTTTCATCGACTCCCAGGTTCACCCTGGATGAAAGCAAAAGGCCTGCTCATTGACCCTTTCAACAACCATCTGAGATTGCAAAAAACCATGCTCAACTGCCAAAAAGTTCCCAACGGACACTGCCAAAGACTTGTCCAGTCACCCTGGAGCTCTCAGCACATGCCGGCAAAAGACCCGGTCGCACACCCTGAAATACCTATCTGACATAGGCCGAAGCCTATATATCGCCTTTAAGATTCTTATCGACAGCTGGGTGCGCAACGCCGTCACCCGAATTGATTCCTCGTTTCGGCAGCGAGATGAGCATGGTGGTCCCGTTCTCGGAGCTTTCCTCAACTTGTGCCGTGCCGCCGTGGAGCACCGCGATTTCCCAAACCAGCGCAAGGCCGAGCCCCACGCCGCCGTGTTCCCTGCTACGAGACTTGTCCACGCGGAAGAACGGCTGGAAGATGCTCTGCCTGTATTGCTCGGGTATCCCCGGACCGGCGTCTATGACCCGCAGGCATATGCGGTCGCCCTCCTCGGCAGCGGAAAGGCAGACCACCGTATCAGGCCGGCTGTAGCGGATGGCGTTTTCGGTCAGGTTGAAAACCGCACGGTACACGAGGGTGTCGCTGCCAACCATCGCCGCGTCGCCGTCGTATACGAGGGAGATTCCCTTGCTCTCGGCAAGAGGGGCGAGGTCGGTACAGACCTCCTCGAGCAACGGGGCCAGCTCGATCGCGTCGTTGCAGGGAATCGTGCGGAGCTCACTCATTTCAAGCAGGGCTTTCGTCATCTGCGACATGCGCCCGGTTTGCTCCTGCAAAAGCTTGAGAAACTCGGTCACCTCGGGGGCGGCATCGGGATGCTCGACCTCATAGAGCTCCATCTGCGCCTGCATCAGCGCAAGCGGTGTGCGCAACTCGTGCGCGGCATTGCCCGTGAACTGTCGCTGTGCCGCGAAACCTTCGTCGAGACGAGCAATCATGTTGTTGAACGAGGCGCTGAACTGCTCAAACTCCGGCAACACATCCTTGGCAATCTTCATTTCGGCCAGGTTGTTCGGCTGTACCTTCTCGATTTGCGAGGTGAAATCCCGCAACGGCCGCAAGGCGCGACCTGTCACAAAATACGCAAGCACGCCGCCAAGCAGCGTCACTGCCGCCGTTATAAGCCAATTCGTCGCACCAAAAGACTCCTGGGCGTCACTCACGATAATCATGAGGTCATAGTTGTTGTTCTCGGTGTCGAGGTTGAAGGGACCGGCATCGCCCTGCTCGGCGTCGGTGTAGGCCGATATGTCGTTGCCGATCGAATCCATGTAGTGCCTGCCAGAATAGCCGATTAAGAAGTTCATCAACAAGCAGGTCAGGCATAGTAAAAGCGCCGTCATCAATGTGATGCGCCACTGCAGGGACAGCTTTTTCATGCGCCGGCCTCCATCACGTAGCCCTCGCCGATGCGATTGTGGATGGAGTCGAAGCCCTGGGCCGCCCGCAGCTTCTTGCGCAAAGACGACATATGCACGCGTATCGAGTTGCTGAAGTTGTTCACCGAGCTATCCCACACGTGCTCGATGAGCTCTTCCTGGCTCACCGGGCGGCCCTGGTTGAGCATGAGGTACTCGAGGATGCCCGTCTCTTTTTTGGTCAGCGACAAAGGGTTCCCAGCGACGGCGGCTTGGCGCGTCTTCGTGTCAAAGGTAAGGTTTCCGCAGGTCAGAACCACATCGCTTTGTGTGAAACGGCGCAACGTGAGGCAGCGTATTCTCGCAGCAAGCTCCTCGAGGTGAAACGGCTTGGTAAGGTAGTCGTTGGCCCCGGCATCCAGGCCGTTCACTTTGTCGGCAACCTCGCCACGCGCCGACAAAATGAGCACCTTTGTGTCGCAATCGGTTTTCCGAAGCGTCCGCAACACCGTCATGCCATCTGCCCCAGGGAGGTTCAGGTCGAGAACAACCAGGTCAAAGCTCTCAACGGCAAGCATGTCCAGCGCCTCTTGGCCGTCATGGCAATAATCGACGCTATACGCGAGATGCCTCAGACTACGCACGATTGTCTCGCACAGCGCCTTCTCATCCTCAACAACCAAAATACGCATGGCAGCCCCTCTACAGCACATTTGCTTTCTCTCTTAACGCGGATTTTATATGCACCGTGGTGTAATGACCCCCGAAACGAAAGGAGTGGTGGGATTTGTTCAAAGTAATTAAAACCGTGTCCCAGGTCGTCCTGCTCATTGCCGGAATCGCCATGGTGTGCGTTGGCGTTGCGCGAGGCGAAGCCACCATCGTACTGGGCAAGGCGGTTCGACTGTGTTTGGAGTGCATCGGAATTGGCTAACGAGAAGAAATCAGTATCGCGCCTCTTGAGCCGCTTTCGTGGCTGGATCCAAGCGGCGGCAACGCTCATCTCCAACATCCATCTGCCGAATTTCTTCAAGGGCGGCATCTACCAGGGTCAAGGCAAAGCCGTTTGCGTACCGGGCCTGAACTGCTATTCTTGCCCGGCCGCCTCGGGGGCATGTCCCATCGGAGCGTTTCAGGCGGTTGTGGGCTCGTCGAAATTCAGCTTCTCGTATTACATAACGGGATTCCTGATTTTGCTCGGCGTGCTGTTGGGGCGCTTCATCTGCGGATTTCTTTGCCCGTTCGGCTGGCTGCAGGAACTGCTGCACAAGATTCCGAGCAAGAAATTCTCTACGAAGAAGCTCAAGCCGCTCACGTACGTGAAGTATGTCGTGCTGGTGCTCACCGTGATCTTGCTGCCCATCCTCGTTGTCAACGATCTGGGCATGGGCGACCCCTTCTTTTGCAAGTACATTTGCCCGCAAGGCGTGCTCGAAGGCGCGATTCCACTCTCCATCGTTGACGAGAACCTACGCGCGGCACTGGGAGACCTCTTTACCTGGAAGCTCTTCGTGCTGATAGCGGTCGTGGTGCTGAGCGTGCTCATCTTCCGCCCGTTTTGCAAATGGATCTGCCCGCTCGGCGCGTTCTATGGGCTGATGAACAAGGTGTCGCTTCTGGGCATCAAAGTTGACCAGCACAAATGCGTTTCGTGCGGCAAGTGCGCGAAGGCCTGCAAGATGGACGTCGACATCAGGAAGTCGCCGAACCACACCGAGTGCATCCGCTGCGGCAAGTGCATCAGCGCGTGTCCCGTGGATGCCATCGATTTCAGTTATGGCTTTGACCTGCCGGGGAAGAATCCCTGTGACAGTGCAGAGACGCATACAGAAGACAAGAAGACCATCGAAGGATAATGGAGGAACACCAATGAACAAGATGTCGAAGATCTCAACGGTACTGGTCGCGTCCCTGCTGACGATCAGCCTCACGGCATGCTCGGGCACTGACGACACCAAGGAGGAGACCACGAGCACGACCCCCGACACGACGGCCACGACATCGGCCAAGCCGAGCAACGCCGATGAGGCCGCCCAGCAGTATCAGGACCTCATGCAGCAGGAAGACGACATCCTCTCGGCCAATCCCGACCTGTGGGAAAAGGTGTTCATGTCGGTGGACAAGGACAACCCGATGATTGGCAAGAGCTCCAACTACGGCGACTTCCTCCTCGCTGCCATCGACGATGCCACAGACAAGCTGACTGATGAGGAGACCGAGACGCTCAAGAGCGGCGCACAGCAGATCAAGGAGATCGAGGACCAGCTGGCAGCACTCGAGCAGGACTACCCGGGATGTGGCAGCACGCCGGGCGAGGGCGAGAGCGTCGACGCGGCCAGCGCCGGCATGGTGAGCGACTCCAGTGAGCAGACCGCGTTCCCGAGCTTTACGGGCAAGGACTTCGACGGCAACGACGTGAGCAGCGACGAGCTCTTCTCCAAAAACAAGGTGACCGTCGTGAACTTCTGGTTCAGCACCTGCAAGCCGTGCGTGGAGGAGCTTGGCGACCTCGACGCGCTCAACAAAGAGCTTGCCGAGAAGGGCGGCGAGGTCGTGGGCGTCAACTCCTACACCCTCGACGGCGACGAGACCGCGATCTCCGACGCCAAGGACATCTTGTCGAAGAAGGGTGCCACCTACAGGAACATCTGGTTTGGTTCCGACACCGAGGCCGGCCAGTTTACCGCAGGCCTGTTCTCGTTCCCGACCACCTATGTCGTTGACCAGAACGGCAACATCGTGGGTCAGCCCATCATGGGCGGCATCACCTCGCCTGAGCAGAAGGAAGCCCTCAACAAGCTCATCGACCAGGCGCTTGCAAACAGCGCGGAGTAAAACTCGGGCGCACATAGATTGCACGCGAAAGGCCCTGGGAATCCCGGGGCCTTTTTGCTGCGCGGCTGCAGCTGGTTTTTACCGCAGGGCCCTAATACAGCAGGCAAAAGATTGGGCAAAATACTTGTGACGCAAGGTGCCGTGGTTGCGTCATAGTAGGTGAAGCATCCCCGCAAGATAGAGAAAGGGACCCACCATGAAGAAGAACACGACGAATCAGGTTACCTATGGCAAGGCAGCTTTGGGCGCAGCGCTGGCAGGACTTGCGCTCGTGGCAACGATGGGCATCGCCACGCTGGCAAGCACCCCCTCGCCCGCCTTGGCAAGCGAAGTACAGGCCGGCTCCACCCAAGCGGTGCAGCGCACCATCCAGGTAAGCGCTAGCGACTCGGTAAAGGTCTTGCCCGACATGGCAGAGCTTTCGCTCACCATCTGCCCCCAGGGAGCAACGGCCCAAGAAGCCCAAGCTCAGGCTGCCAGCGAGCTCGACGCGCTTAAGGCAGCTCTCGCAGCCCTCGGCATCGACGAGAAGAACATTGTTGCCTCGCAGGTAAACATCTACGCTCGTTACGACTGGTCAGATTACGTCGAGAAGATCGTGGGCTACCAGGCCTCCATCGACATCACGCTGAAGGAGCTCACGATTGACCAGGCCAACAGCGCCATTCCCGCCATCGCCGGCATCGAGGACACCACCTTGGACGGCACGCGCTTTTACGTGAGCACCTATGACGAGCGCTACCAGGAAGCCCTGGTAAGCGCACTGCAGGTGGCCCAGGCGAAGGCTCAGGTACTGGCCCAGGCCGCAGGCGCACAGCTGGGTGCGGTTGCAAACGTGTGCGAGAACTATGATTCGCAGGAGTACCGCTACTCCTCCGTCCAGGCAAAATCTGAGGCCGCAACAATGGCGGTTACCGAGGATGCCGCCGCAGACGCGGGGGCCGGCAACAGCAGCGACATGCTCAACCCCGGCGAGATCGAAATCAAGGCCAGCATTTCGGTCACCTACGAGCTCGCAAGCTAGCGGGCGTGTAAACTCAGAGCACGACACGCATAGCGAGCGGGGTACGACGGCTCACGTCATACCCCGCTTTTGTATCGAAATGGATGAACATGCAATCAAACGATCGACGCACAAACTTGAGCGACGCGGAGGTCAGACGCACAGAGCATTTTGAGAGCTTGAGAGATGGCCTTGAACGCGAAGGCTGGCATGCGACCGAGCTCGTGCTGCCCATGGAGCGCGTCGCGAAACAGGGCATGGCCATGGGCGCGGCCGCATGCGTGCCGTTCGCAATCATCTGGCTTGCGCTGTGGGGCCTGCAAGCACCCAGTATATGGCAGGTTCTTGCGTGCTGCATCGCCTACCTGGTGCTTATCCCCACCCATGAGGCAATACACGGGCTCACGTGGGCGGCATGCAACCCGCTACACTTCAAGGCAATCGAGTTTGGATTCATGCGCGAGAGCCTTACGCCCTACTGCACCTGCGCCGAGCCCCTGGGTCGTGCACCCTACATCACCGGGTCGCTTGCCCCGCTTGTTGTGCTCGGCCTCGCCCCTGCGATTGCAGGCATCACGCTGGGCGCAGGCGTGGTCTTTGTGCTGGCGCTGCTCATGATACTAGGAGCAAGCGGGGACATTTTTGTGGTCGTCGAGCTGCTTCGACACAAAAGAACAGGCAACGAAGTCATCTGCGTCGACCATCCCAGCGAGTGCGGTCTGGTGGTATTCGAACGCTAATCACCAAGCAAGCAGGAAACTGCCAACGAGCAGGTATACCGCAGGGGCGTTGGGGCCAGCCGACTTTGCTGGGACTGGCCCCAAGGGTTTCTCCCCTATTTGTCCTTTGCAGGCTCGATATCCTCGGGATCCTCGATGTCGTTGTCGTCAAAGTCGAGCGCAGAGGGCGAGTTCTCGGGATAGCGAACGCGGTATTCCTCAAGCAAGGCATTTTCGCCGCGACACACAAGACCGTGGTCGACCACACGACGGACGATGTCATAGATGACGGCAAAGAGCGGGATGCCCACCACCAGTACCGCGCAGAGCAGGATGCCTGCCGCAATGAGGATGATGCGTTTTGTTTTGTCTGTCATAGGTCGAACTCCT
>USJP01000080.1 GCA_900555105.1 uncultured Coriobacteriaceae bacterium
TGTCCGGCGGCTCGGAAGGCGCCTCCACCATCACCCAGCAGCTCGTGCGCAACACGGTGCTCTCCGACGAGCAGTTTGAGCAGACGTTGTCGCGCAAGGTGCGCGAGGCCTACATCGCCACGCAGCTCGAGCAGATGTATTCCAAAGACGACATCCTCATGATGTACCTCAACTCCATCTACTATGGAGCAGGCTGCTACGGCATCGAGGCCGCGGCGCAGACGTACTTCGGCAAGTCCTGCGCGGACCTCACCATCGCCGAGGCGGCCACGCTGGCGGGCCTGCCTCAGTCGCCCTCCTACTACAACCCGCTCGCAAACCCCGAAAGTGCCATCGAGCGCCGCAACGTCGTGCTTGCCCACCTGCTCGACAAGGGCCACATCACCCAGCAGGAATACGACGATGCCGTCGCGAGCGACCTTGTGCTCAATTACACGCCCCCGGAGAAGTCGGGCGCCTACGCCTACCCGTACTTCGTGGACTACGTGAAGTCGACGCTCTCCACGCAGTTCTCCACCGACGTCATCTTCAAGGGCGGCCTCACCGTCAAGACCACCATCTCGCCCAAGTACCAGCAGGCGGCCGAGAACGCCGTGTGGAGCGTGCTGCAGTACGCAGACGACGAGCTTGAGAGCGCCCTGGTGTGCATCGACCCCAACACCGGCTACATCCTCGCCATGGTGGGCGGCCGCGACTACAACGTCGACCAGTTCAACCTTGCCACGATGGCACGCCGCCAGCCCGGCTCGTCGTTCAAGACGTTCACGCTCACTGCAGCCATCCAGGCCGGCATGAACCCCACGGTTCTGGCAAACGGCGACAGCGGCATCATGGTAGGCGACTGGAAGGTGAACAACTACCAGTTCCAGAGCTATGGCAACATCAGTCTGCGCCAGGCCACCTATCTCTCCTGCAACTCGGTATATGCCCAGGTCATCAATGAGATCGGTGTGCAAAATGTCATCGACACTGCCTATGCCATGGGCATCACGACCGACCTGTCCGACCACGCCTACAACTCGCTCACCCTGGGTACCGCCGGCTGCAGCGTGCTTGAGATGGCCTCCGCCTACGGCACCCTGGCCACCGGCGGCGTGCACTACGACACCACCTGCATCACCGAGGTCCTCGACCGCAACGGCAACTCGCTCTACAAGTATGAGCCCGTGGGCACCCAGGCCGTCTCGCCCGAGGTGGCGGGAGCCGTGACCGACATCCTCGAGGGCGTCGTGTCCTTCGGCACCGGCACCGAGGCCCAGCCCTACGTGAACCAACCCGTGGCCGGCAAGACGGGCACCACCGACGACACGCGCGACCTGTGGTTCGTGGGCTATACCCCGCAGACCTCCGCGGCCGTGTGGGTGGGCTACCGCACGGAGACCGAGATTTGGTACCAGGGGTCCCTGGGCTCCACGCACACCCTGCCGAGCCCCATCTTCTCCCACTTCGTGACCGAGGCGCTCCAAGACGAGCCGCGCGCAGAGTTCCCCACAGCCGGCAGTCCCGTCTACCGCGACAACTACTCCTGGAGCTTCTCGCAAGGCACCTGGGTCGAGCCCACTGAGGAGGAGACCACCGAGGATACTGAGACCCCCGACGAGAACGGCAACCCCACCACCGGTGACGGCACCACCAGCGGCGATGGCACAAGTGGCGACGGTACCAGTGGCGATGGCTCGGGCGGTGACTCCGGCGACGGAGATGTCTCCTACGACGACGTGTAAAGAGCGAGCACACTCAGAGTCTCTCGACTTGCAGCAGATTTGACGCAAAGGGCCCGGCCGCTTGGTCGGACCCTTTTTCTTGCCGAAAGACAGCGGGGCAGCATCGTGTTCTTCCCGGCATCGCGCCCTCGAGCTCCAGCACATAGAGAGTATCTCGTCACCGCATAGGTCCTGGGCTCTCTCTTGCACGGGGCCCGCCCTATCCAACGCGGGCCTGTCTCGCCCTCGCACGTCCTCATATAGCGAGATTCCAGGGAACTCCCGGCCCGGCAATCGCCCGCCCACCAGATGATTCGGGTGGTTTGACGGGCGGTGTGTACAGGCGGGCCCCTGTCTTCAAACGCAAAAGGGCCGCCCACGATGTGTGGACGGCCCTTCAAGCAACACATATGCACGGTCGAGCAGCGATGTTCTCGGCGCCCTGCCCTACTTTCCCCAAGCCCGATCGGCGGCGAGCGCCTCCTTGGCCTGGGCAATCTGGACGCGGACGGGCTCATGGCCGGTGCCGCCCGCGGTGGTGCGGCGCTCAACGACCTTGTCGATGTCGGTGGCCTCAAGGGTGCCCTCGTCGAACAGCTCGCTGAACTGCTTGAGCTCCTCAAGCGTGAGGTCCTGCAGGCGCTTGCCGGCCTTCTCACAGGACAGCACCATGTGGCCGATGACCGAGTGCGCCTCGCGGAAGGGCATGCCCTTGCCCACGAGGTAGTCGGCCAGGTCGGTGGCGGCCATGAAGCCACCCAGGCCACCGGCGCGCATGTTGTCGCGCATCACGCGCATGGTGCGGATCATGCCGGCGCACACGTGCAGCGCGTCGGCCACCGTGTCGGCGGCGTCGAAGACGGGCTCCTTGTCCTCCTGCATGTCCTTGTTGTAGGCCAGCGGGATGCCCTTCATCGTGGTGAGCAGGCTCACCAGGTCGCCGTAGACGCGACCCGTCTTGCCGCGCGTGAGCTCGGCGAAGTCGGGGTTCTTCTTCTGCGGCATGATGGAGGAACCCGTGGAGTAGGTGTCGTCCATCGTGATGAAACGGAACTCGTCGCTCGACCAGCACACGAGCTCCTCGCACAGGCGCGACAGGTGCATCTGCGCAACCGAGCAGGCGTAGAGCAGGTCGAGGAAGAAGTCGCGGTCGCTCACCGAGTCCATGGAGTTCTTCGTGATGTCGGCAAAGCCCAGCTCGTCGGCCACCATGGAGCGGTCAAGCGGGTAGGTGGTGCCGGCAAGCGCGGCGCTGCCCAGGGGGCACACATCGGCGGCGTCGTAGGCGTCGCGCAGGCGCTTGGCGTCGCGGGTGAACATCCAGTAATAGGCCAGCATATGGTGGCTAAAGAGCACCGGCTGCGCCTTCTGCATGTGGGTGTAGCCCGGCATCACGACGCCGAACTCGCCCTCAGCTCGCTCAAGCAGCGCCTCGCGCAGCTCGCACACCTTGGCATGCAGCTCGCGGCACAGACGGCGCGCGATAAGGCGGTCATCGAGGGCCACCTGGTCGTTGCGGGAGCGACCCGTGTGCAGGCGACCGCCTGCTGCACCGATGCGCTGCGTGAGCGACTTCTCCACCGACATGTGGATGTCCTCGTCATTGATGTCGAAGTCAAAGTTGCCGGCAGCGATGTCGGCACCCACCTCGTCGAGGCCGGCACGGATGGCATCCGCGTCTTCCTGCGAGATAACACCCACATGGGCGAGCATCTTGGCATGCGCTTTGGAACCCTGGATGTCCTCGGCCCACATGCGCTTGTCGAAGGGGAGCGACGCGCCATAGCGCTGGAGGAACTCAGCGGGCTGGGCCTCGAAACGGCCGCCCCACAGAGCCTTGTTGGGGGATGCGTTTTCCATTCCTCTAAGCCTCCTCGGTTGGGGCGAACGTCTCGGGATGCATGTCGCAGCGGCGCTTGTAGGCGGCGAGCAACCAGGTGAGCGCAATGAGGCTGGCGGGCACAACGATGAAGTCTGCCAGCAAAAACGTCATGGCGAGCATTAGATGGTGCCTTCGTTGCCGGTGTCCTTGCGATGCTTGGCCCAAACCTTGCTCGGCAGGCCCCACTGCTCGATGAAGCCGGCGGCCGAGTCGCGGTTGAAGGTGTCGCCCTCGTCGTAGGTTGCGAGGTTGTAGTCGTACAGCGAGTACTCGGAGCGACGGCCCACCACGGTGCAGGTGCCCTTGATGAAGCGCAGCTTGACCTCGCCGGTCACCAGCGTCTGCGTGGAGGCAAAGAAGGCGTCGAGAGCCTTCTTGAGGGGCGAGAACCACAGGCCGTAGTACACGAGCTCGGCCCACTTGTGCTCCAGGCCCAACTTGTAGTGGAGCAGTTCGCGCTCGAGGCACAGGTCCTCAAGGGCCTTGTGGGCCGTGATGAGAGCCAGGCCACCGGGAACCTCGTAGCACTCGCGGCTCTTGATGCCCACAAGACGGTTCTCAATCTGGTCGAGGCGACCGTAGCCGTTGCGGCCGGCGATGGCGTCGAGCTTGACGATGACATCCTGGACGCTCATCTTCTCGCCGTCGAGCGAGCAGGGCTTGCCGCCCTCGAAGCCCACGATGACGTCCTCAGGGGTGTCGGGGCAGTCGGCGAGGTCGGCCGTGGTCTCCCAGATGTCCGCGGGAGGCTCGTTCCAGGGATCCTCGAGCACGCCGCACTCGATGGCGCGGCCCCAGAGGTTGTCGTCGATGGAGTAGGGCTTGCCGTTCTTGGCGGCCACCGGGATGCCATGGGCCTCGGCGAAGGCGATCTCCTGCGGACGGGTGTGGAGGTCCCACACGCGCACGGGGGCAATGACCTTGAGGTCGGGGTCGAGCGCCTGAACGCTGACCTCGAAACGCACCTGGTCGTTGCCCTTGCCGGTGCAGCCGTGGGCGATGTAGGTCGCACCGTACTTGTGGGCGACCTCAACGAGCTTGGCGGAGATCAGCGGGCGAGACAGGGCCGACAGCAGCGGGTACTTGTTCTCGTACAGGCCGTTGGCGGCGATGGCCTTGCAGCACATGTCCTCACAGAACTCGTCGCGCACGTCCATGACGATGGACTCGATGGCGCCGCAGTTCAGGGCCTTCTGGCGGGCGAACTCGAGGTCAGCACAGTCCTGTCCCACATCGACAAGCAGGGTGATGACATCGAGGTCGCGCTCGTTGATGAGCCACTGGATGCAAACAGAGGTATCGAGACCTCCCGAGTATGCGAGTACGCACTTCTCACGTGCCATGGTAGAGCTCCCTTCCACATGCTCCGGCTATGTCGGGGCGACGATAGACAACTTTTGTTTCGAGCAGGAAACCAACGCTAGGGGCGCACGCCTCGCAGGCGGTTGACCATCTTCTCGAAGGACACTGCGGCCTCCTCGGAGCGCGCGACGACGAGGATGGTGTCGTCGCCGGCAACCGACCCCAGGACATCCTGCAAATCGGCCGCGTCAAGCGCAGCAGCAACGCCCTGGGCCGTTCCCGTGGACGCCTTGACAACCACGAGGTTGCCGGCGTGCTCCACCGAGGTGACCAGGTCGCACACCATGCGCTGAAGGCGCAGATCCTCGGCAAGAACGTAGACGCCCTCGGGCAGCTTGCACAAGCCCATCTCGGCGATGTCACGGGAGACGGTGGCCTGCGTGCAGTTGAAACCGCACGCGCTCAACCGCTCGACGATGTCGCGCTGGGTCTGGGTGGACTCGGTGCGCACTATCTCGCGGATGGCGGCCTGCCTTTCCTCACGACCCCTCATGCATGCCACCTCCCGGCGACGGCCTCGGCCGCCTCCAGGGCTGCAGCAGGTGCGGGGACGCCCATGAGCAGTGACATGACAGCCTTCTGGGCATGCAGGCGGTTGCCCGCCTCGTCGTAGATGACCGAGTAGGGGGCGCGCATCACCTCGTCGGTGACTTCCTCGCCGCGGTGCGCGGGCAGGCAGTGCATGAAGAGGGCGCCCTCGGCGGCATGGGCCATGAGCTCGGCGTTGATCTGGTAGCCCTGGAAGGCCGCGACGCGCATGCCATGCTCGGCCTCGTCACCCATGGAGGTCCAGGTGTCGGTGAGCACCACGTCGGCGCCTTCGACAGCTGCAACGGGATCACGCATGAGCTCGAGCGTAGCGCCCGTGCCGTACTTGTCCGCGGCAGCCTGGCACTGCGCAAAGACCTCGGGGTCGACCTCGTAGCCCTCGGGAGAGGCGATGCGCACGTGCATGCCGCACAGGGCGCCGCCCTCGAGGTAGGTGTTGGCCATGTTGTTGCCGTCGCCCACATAGGTGAGCTTGAGGCCCTCGAGCTGCTTGCCGTGCTCCACGATGGTGAGGAAGTCGGCCAGGATCTGGCAGGGATGGTAGGCATCGGTCAGCGCGTTGATAACCGGCACATCGGCGCAGGCAGCGACCTCTTCGATCTTGGACTGGGCAAATGTGCGCAGCACGATGCAGTCGTAGAAGTTCTGAAGCACCTTCACGGTGTCCTCAACCGTCTCGCCGCGCGAGAAGGCAGAGTGGTCGTCGGCCATAACGCCGGGGTGGGCGCCCAGACGATAGGCGCCGATCTCGAACGAGTTGCGCGTGCGCAGCGACGGCTTCTCCATGATGATGGCGACGGCCTGGCCGGCAAGCGGCGCCTCGTGGATGCCAGCGGCCCAATCAGCCTTCTGGCACTCGGCAGTCTTGAGGATAAGGGCGACCTCGGCGGGAGTGAGGTCAAGCAGGCGAAGCAGGTCCCTGCCGGCAAGCGTTTGGTCCATGGTTCCCCCTAACTGAGTAAACGGCGCCCGCAAACCATACTCGGGGCGTCGCACGGCGAATGCTGTTCGTTGTCGAACGTGAGAATAATACGCATATAACACAGGACGATGTTTGAATTCGGCCCATTCATGCAAATTCAATATTGAGATTGGAGGATTTATTCATAAAAACGAAATAGAGTTCTGCAGCCGCGCACAATGGAAAGCACTGGGAACACATCGCGAAAGCATCAGGAGCACATCGTGGCCCGACCGTTACATATTACAATAGTTGCCGACCGAACCGCCGCCAATCGGGCCACACAGAAACGACCTGCCATGTCTCAACACAATGTCCTGGAATACCTTGAGCGAGCCGCCCTCACGCGCGCGGACGTATGCGCGGTAAGCGACGAGCACGCTCGGCTCACCTACCACGAACTCCTCGACGAGGCGCGTTCGCGCGGCTGCGCCCTGGCCGCTCTCGGTGCGGGCGCGCAACCCGTCATGGTGTTCATGGAGAAGAGCGCCCGCACGCTCGCGACGCTTCTGGGCACCCTATACGCAGGCGGCTTCTACGTGCCCGTCGACCCTGCCGCGCCTGACATGCGCCTGGCCAGCATGTATGCCACACTCGGCAACCCCCTTGTCGTTGTGGAC
>USJP01000081.1 GCA_900555105.1 uncultured Coriobacteriaceae bacterium
AACACGTCGGCACCCAGGGCACCCGTCATGGACTTAAGGGTGAGTGCGAAGGTGAGGATGAGCAGGGCCGGCACCATGGCGATGAAGCCCTTGGTGATGCAGTCCATGGCCTCCTTGAACGTCACGACGCGGCGGGCGATGAGGTAGATGATGGAGAGGATGAGTGCGATGATGGTGCCCCAAGGCAGGCCAACGGAAGCGTCGGTGTCAGAGAACGCAAGGGACGGGTTCATGTAGCCTTCGGTAGTCGCGTCCCAGAAGCCACCGACGTAGAGCATGCCGGCGATGCAGCAGATGATGAGCATGATAATCGGCACAAGCATGTCCCACAGGTTGGCCTTGGGGTTGGAGACAACGTCCTCCTTGGAGAGTTCGCCCAGCTCGCCGTCACGGTAGGCAGCAAGCTCGGCCTTGGCCATGGGGCCGTAGTCAAAGCCCATGATGCACAAGCCGATGACGAATACGATAGTCATGAGCGAGTAGAAGTTAAACGGGATGGCCTCAATGAACAGTTGGATGCCCGAGATGCCGTTATTGAGGTCGGCGGCGGTGGAGCTCACGGCAGCCGCCCACGAGGAGATGGGGGCAATCATGCAGATGGGTGCGGCCGTGGCGTCGATGATGTAGGAAAGCTTGGCGCGCGACACGCGACAGGCGTCGGTCACGGGGCGCATCACGGAACCCACGGTGAGGCAGTTGAAGTAGTCATCGATGAAGATGAGCACGCCGAGAGCAAACGTGGCGAGCTGCGCGCCCATGCGGGACTTCACATGCTTGGCCGCCCAAGCAGCGAATGCCGCCGAGCCGCCAGCCTTGTTCACAAGGGCCACGACGATGCCGAGCATGACGAGGAAGATGAAGATGCCCGCGTTGCTCGGGCTGCTTACCGCGTTGATAAAGCCGACGGTGGTCTCCTCGCCATCCACGCCGGGCACCGTGTTGGAGATGATGTTGTTTATCGTGTCGATGGGGTTGAAGCCTGCCACGAGCAGGGCACCCACGACAATGCCGATGAACAGCGAGCTATAGGTTTCCTTGGTGATGAGGGCCAACACGATAGCCACAATGGGCGGCACGAGTGACCAAAATGTTCCGACGAACTCCACGGTTTCCTCCAATCTGGCAGGCTCGACAGCAAGCGTCTCTTGGTCCTGTCAGGCAGAAGTATCCTCATGCGTCCGCCCGGCCTAGATAGCGCTCCGCCTTTCGGCGACAGTGCGGGGGATGTTCTCCCACGCCCCAGGGTGCATATGCGGAAACATATGGGCCCTTCGGCGGCTTCCCCTTTTGCCCAGGCGCACCTTTCCGGATGCTGCATCTCTGCGTGCCTGGCGCTACTTATGGTCGCCGCGCCTCTATCGTGCCTTTGTATAAAGACGCCGCCATAGTAGAGCACTCCCATACGGCTGTCTTACAGGAATATGCATTTTCCGAAAACCTTGACGGCGAGTGCATAAATAATCGAAAAACGGTTGACGGCAAAGCGATGAGCGGCGCAGGGAATCAGTCGGGAGCAAGTTCGAGGTAACGGTATGGAATCCGCTGGTGGTTCCGCGCTAAAATAGCCCGAATGGATGAGTACCGCCCGCCGCGCATCGCGGCGCCCCTGCGGCATCGCGCAAGAAAGGACCTGCCATGCAGACTCTTGCCCGCTTCATCGTGAAGTTCCGTGTGGCCATCCTTGCGGTGTTTGCTGTGATCACCGTGGCGAGTGCGTTCATGGTGCCCCGCGTTGTGGTCAACCACGACTTGACCACCTATCTGCCCGATTCTCTGCAGTCTAAACAAGGCCTGGCCGTGATGAACGCCGAGTTCGGTGAGTCCACGACCTTTCGCGTGATGACGCAGGGCATGACCGATGACGAGCGTGTCTCCTTTGCCGAGGAGTTGTCGGGCGTCGAGGGCGTGGCCGACGTGACGTACAACGCAGGCGACGATGCGTGCAACAGTGGCGAGTATGCCCTGTACTCGGTGAGTGCCCAGGGTGGCACGTATTCGGAGAGTGCCAAACAGACGGACGCCCACCTCAAGGAGTTCCTGGAAGACAGCTGTGCCGTGTATCAGTTCGACTGCCCCGTCTCTAATGCCGATATGGGATATCTGACCCCCATCCTTGCCTGCGCGGTGCTTCTGGGCATCACGGTGCTCTTTGTCATGTCGAGTTCTTGGATCGAGCCACTGCTCATCTTGGCGAACGTCATGCTGGCAGTTGTCATCAACATGGGCACGAACGCGTTTTTCCCCAGCGTGAGCGACGTCACGTATTCCATCGCCGCCGTGCTGCAAATGGCCCTCTCTATGGACTACGCTATCATGCTTATGAGCCGTTACCGCCAGGAGCGCCTCTCTACCGACGACTGCGAGCTTGCAATGCGCAACACGCTTGTGAAGGGCGCTCGTGCTATTGCCTCAAGTTCACTTACCACCATTGTGGGCCTGCTCACGCTTGTCTTTATGAGCTTTACCATCGGCCGTGACCTGGGCATTGTCCTGGCGAAGGGTGTGTTCCTGAGTCTCGTGTGTGGTCTGTGCATCATGCCTGCCCTGGGCATTTGGGCCGACGGGCTTATCCGCAAGACTGCAAAGAAGGTTCCGCGGCCTGCCTGCAAGGCGCTGGCGACGTTCAGCGCACGTCATCGCGCCCCCGTGCTTGCGGCGTTCGTGATCCTCATTGTTGTGGCGTTTGGCGTGAAGGGTATGATGGTGGCTTCTTACCATGCCGACAGCCGCTACGAGGCACCTGTCGCCATCGAGGCCGTGTTCCCGCGCGACGAGCAGTTCGTCGTTGTATATAAGAACAAGGACGAGGCTTCGGTGACGCAGGCGGCTGAGCGCATCGCCGGTATGGAGGGCGTCAGCTCCGTCACGTCGTACGCGCAGACTCTGGGCCGTGCCTACACAGCCGACGAGCTTATCGACCTCCTTGCCGGTGAGGCGGGCGACAGTGCAGGGTCTTCCGAGGGCGTAGGCTTGGATGCCAGCACGGTAAACATGGTCTTCTATCTCTACCACACCGGCCGTGACGTGGACTCTATGAGCCCCGTGGCCCTGCTCAAGCTCTCGCGCAGTGCCGACTCAATGGTTGAGCCCGATTGGACGATGACGTTGCCCCAGCTCGTGGGCTATCTCAATGACACGCTGCTTGTGAGCAAGACCGTAGGCAGCAAGGTCGACGACGCGCAGCGTGAGAAGCTGGCCGAGTTCTCCGCCCAGCTCGACAAGGGAATGAGCCAGCTTGTGGGCGATGAGTACTCGCGCATGATCGTCACGACGCCCTACGAGAGCGAGACCGACGAGGCCGATAACCTCCTCGATGCCGTCGAGGCTGAGGTTGCTGCGGCGACTGACGAATACTACCTGGTGGGACAGTCCGCCATGGCTCGCGACATGTCGCGCAGCTTCCTTGACGAGTTCAACTTTATCAGCTGGATCACGGCGGGTGCCATCTACCTTATTGTGGCGCTGACATTTCGCTCGGTGCTTCTGCCCCTGCCGCTCGTGTTGGTCATCCAGAGCGCATATGGCCTGGTTACTGGTCTGAACGGCCTTTTCGACAACGCGATTTACTACATGGCGATTATCGTGGTGCAGGCTATCCTCATGGGTGCCACCATCGACTACGCCATCCTGTTTACCAGCAATTATCGCGAGACACGTCTTGCCAAGGCGGTCCCGGAGGCGCTGGCGCAGGCATACCGCACCTCCACGCCCACCATCCTCACCTCGGGCACCATCCTTGTTGTGGTGACGTTGGCGTTGGGACTGTTCGCCGGTGGCGCCGTGGCGCAGATTTGCCTCGTGCTCTCTGAGGGCAGCGCCATGGCGATGCTGCTTGTGCTGGTGCTACTGCCTGGTGTTTTGGCGGCGCTTGACCGCTTCACCGCCCCCAGGGGCAGCGTGCGGGAGGTTGGGGCTGGAGAGTAAAGTTAGTACCTAGTACCCCATGGCGTACAGCTCGTCGTCGGTAAGGCCGAAGTAGTGGCCCACCTCGTGGACTACCGTCTTGCGCACCTCTTCGGCGAGCTCCTCGGCGCTGTCGCAGCAGCGCTCGTGCGGCCCCTTGTACACAGTGATGACGTCGGGCAGGTCGAACGCGCCGTCTCCGTAGTCGATGCCGCGTTCGGTGATGGGTGTGCCGTCGTACAGGCCCAGTAGCTCACCGGACTCCTCCTCGCAGGTGCCGTACTCGGCCCCAATCTCGAGCTCTTCCTCGTCGGGCTCGTCGGCCACAGCAAAGGCCACGTTGTCAATCGCCGAGGCGAACTTGGCGGGCAGCCCCTCCATGGCAGCCTCCACGAGTGCGTCGAACTCCTCGTCGCCTACCTTGTACATGGTGGGGCCTCCCTGTGGTCGCAAGCTGCTCTGTTAGTGCCCGACTGATTGCTCGGGCCTCGGCATATGAGTATACCCGCCGGCCCCAACACCTCTTGCATGTTGGGGCCGGCGGTTTCAGCCTGCTATTCTACCTCAATCTTGGAGAGGTCCTCGAAGGTGTAAATGGGCACAAGGCCTGCCTCTTCCACACCCGAGACGCGCTTGCTGGCAATAAGCAGGCGCCTGTTGGAGTACATGGGGTAGAAGCAGGCGAGTTCCTGCACCTTGCGCTGGGTCTCGTCGTAAATCTCGTGACGCTTCGCCTCGTCGGTCTCGGTGCGGCCCTGGTCAAAGAGCTCGTCGAGCTCGGGCGACTCGTAATACATGAAGTTCTTCGTGGAGCGGGACAGCGAGACGAACAGGTCGGAGAACGTGTCGGGGTCGATGCCGCGGATGTAACCCGTGTAGTACATGTCGTAAGGGTTGTTCTCGGGGTCCATGATTGCCTGCCACAGGGCGTTGGCCTCCACGCCCACGAGCTCGACGGTGATGCCTGCCTCGGCGGCTTGTTCCTGCATGAGCACGGCCGCTACCTGCTGCAGCGAGTCGTCGGAGGCATACGCGATGGTGAAGGCGGGCGAAGGTTGGCCGGCTTCTTCGAGCAGCGCGCGGGCCTTGTCGAGGTCACGCTCGTACTTCTCGACGTCCTCGGTGGCCCAGGGGCTCGTGGGCGGCAGGTACGTCCAGGCATCTGCATAGTATTCGGCGCTCAGCATAGAGGCGATGGCGATTTCTTCCTTGTTGAGGGCAAAGAGGAAGGCCTGGCGCACGCGCTGGTCGGGCACGCGCAGGGCGTTGATCATCATGTAAGCGATGCGGCCCTCGTCAAAGGCGTACAGTGCCAGGTTGTTCGCGTCGAGGTTAATCTGCTCGACTGTGGCGGGTGTGGCGACCCAGGCGTCGACGTCGCCGGTTTGAATGGCTTGCATGGCGGTGTTCTCGTTGGCTACGAAGCGATATACGACCGAATCGACCTTGGGGGCTCCCAAGAAATAGTCGGGGCGGGCTGTGAGCTGGACGTAGGAACCTGCCTGGTAGTCGGCCAAGGTGAAGGGACCGGTGCCCACAGGCTGGGTGTTAAGCTCGCTCGAGCCAAAGTCGGTCACGCCGTCGTAGACGTGCTTTGCCATGACGAAGATGGCCGAGAGCATCTCCACGGCGTTTGCTTTGACGAAGGGGAAGGTGAAATCCACGGTGAGGTCGTCGACGGCGGTGGCTTCAACCACACCCTGCTCGCCGTAGTTGAGGTTGACGTAGGCCGAGGCGGAAGGTTCGTTGGCGATGGTGTTGAAGGTGAAGACGACGTCTTCGGCGGTGAAGGGCTCGCCGTCCGACCAGGTAACGCCTTCGCGCAGGTGTGCCGTCACGGTGAGGGCATCGTCGGAGACTTCGTAGGACTCAGCGAGGAAGTAGTTCACGCCGTCCTCGTTGTACATCCACAGGGGCGAGTAAAGGGCCTTCACGACCATGGAGCCCCAACGGTCGGTCGTGGTGACGACGTTGATCATGTTGCCCGGGTCGCCGCCGATGGCGAACGTGAACATCTTGCCCGCTGCATCTGCCTGGGCCTGGGGCAGTGAGACGCCCAAGCCCGCAAAGCCCAGTGCCAGCGTCGCGGCGGTGCCGCTCACGAACGACCTTCTTGTGATGCCCATGCCCCTCTCCTGTCTTTTTGTGCGCGCGAGTCGCAGCCACGGAATCATTGCGGCGGATGATATACCTATCAAAACAGTAGGACAATGTAATGTCGATGAGTTGAAACATACGACCGCCAATGGTTGCCGCGGCCCCTTGCGCCTGGCGTTCTTGGGCAGAAGCCCGGGATGCGCCTGCTGAGGGCGCTCGATGTGGCACAATGCCCCAGAGAGCTGCATGGATATCGAGACAGAACGGACCGCTCACCATGACGAGAAACGTCGAAACCCCCACGTGCATCGAGGTGCGCGGGGCCCGGGTGCACAACCTCAAAGACATCGACATCGACATTCCACTGGGCGAACTTGTGGGTGTAGCCGGCGTGTCGGGTTCGGGCAAGAGCTCGCTGGCGCTTGGCGTG
This sequence comes from uncultured Coriobacteriaceae bacterium, assembly GCA_900555105.1. Classification (GTDB taxonomy): domain Bacteria; phylum Actinomycetota; class Coriobacteriia; order Coriobacteriales; family UMGS124; genus UMGS124. The sequence goes on from USJP01000081.1 coordinate 6,431, forward strand.
CTCTATGCGGAAGGTAGCAGGCGCTATCTCGAGGCGCTCTCCACCTACACGCGCCGTCGCCTCACGCAGGCAGGGCGTGCCAGCGTCGACGAGGTGCTGCATGTGCCGGCAGCGCTCGCGCTGCACCAGCGTCCTGCCGTACCGGGTGTGCGCTCGACTTTCGGTACCATGACCGAGCTGCTCAATAGCCTGCGCCTTTTGTTCTCGCGCTGCGCCGAACACGTATGTCCGCATTGCGGAACCCGTTGTGCGCCGACGCTCAATGTGGCGTCCGGCAAGTCCATCACCTGCCCCTCGTGCGGGCGCGACTTCTACGCCCCCGGCGCCGAGGAGCTGGCGTTCAACTCACAGGGTGCCTGCCCAAAGTGCAGCGGCACGGGCATCGTCCGCACCGTCGACTTAGACACGCTCGTGCCCGACGATTCCCTGACCATCGACGGCGGCGCGGTCGCGCCGTGGAACAGCCTGATGTGGTCGCTGATGACCGACATCTGCCGCCAGATGGGCGTGCGCACGGATGTACCGTTCCGCGACCTGACCAAAAGTGAAAAGGACATCGTCTTCCACGGCCCCGCGGAGAAGAAGCAC
>USJP01000082.1 GCA_900555105.1 uncultured Coriobacteriaceae bacterium
CTCTCCTTGGCCCTGCGACCCTCCCCGGTCGCAGGGCCGTCCCAAAAGAGATTCTGACCATGCGTACCGAGTGTGCCTCCCTCTCCTTGGGAGCCCGCATCCCCATGTGGGCTCCCGTCCCATTGCTTCCCTCTCCTTGGGCCTCGGTCGCATGGCTGGGGCCCGTCCCTGTTTGGGGGACAAAAAAGACCCCGCCGGCTTGAAGTTTGGCGAGGTCTCGTGGTTGTGGTTCTGTTCTGTCGCGTGTGAGGGCGGCTTCAGGCTTCGCTTTAGAGCAGCTTGCCTCCGTCGAGGTTCCTAAAGGTGCGAATCGCCCAGCGCCTGCGCTTTGTGTTAGGCGGGAACACGGCGTTCACAAGGGGCATGCCCACCTTGAATGCAAAGAAGACGACGAGGCGATGACGCAGGTCTGCCAGGTTGTGGTGGGAGTCCTCGAGCATCTGTGTGAGCTTCTTGCGGTAGGGGCAGCGGCGGGCGTATTGCCACCAGGCTTCGGCGAAGTCCACTTTGGGATAGAGCCAGGGGCGGTTGTCGGGGCCCGCGTAGTGCACGATCTTTGGCGCACGACGGGCCTGTGCGTATGCGCCGCGCATCTCTGGGGGCGCGCAGGGAATGATGTGGCCGCAGCGCAGTCCCTGCCAGTCGAACAGGGTGTTCCATGCCATGTCGAGCCGTACGAAGTCGCCGCTTGCAAGGTAGTTGAGAACGTCCTGGTCGAGCCACTGCCAATGGCGCACGGTGGCCAGGGCGATGCATTTGCCGGTGGGGGCGCTGCGGCGGAACTCCGCCAGGTTGAGCACGAGCACGCCTGCCTGGAAGTAGGTATACGGGTCCTCGAGACCTACGTCGTTCTTGAGATAGTCGTAAATGGCCTCGTCGTAGCCGCCTGCCATGCCGGCAGTGTCGGCATCGAGTGTGGCGGCAAGGAGATAGCCATTGAGGTCCACGTCGTAGAGCTTGGCGATGTCGTCGAGCACCACGAGGTCGCAGTCGATATAGGCAGCCTTGTCCACGCCGGGCAGAAGCTCGGGGGCGAGCAGGCGGTAATACGTCTCACAGGCAAAGTGGCCGTGGCAGGGGAGCGTGGCGTTTCCTGCAGCGGCCATGGCATCAAGGAAGCCCACGCGTACGTTGGGTTTGCATGAGGCCTGCCAATGCAGGAGTTCCATGTTTGCGGGGGAGATGTCGCTTGTGAGCACAATGATGTCGTACTCACGCTGCGGGTCGGAGTTCTCAAGTATCGACTGCAGCGTGACCGACATGTACGGCACGAACTTCTCGTTGCAAGCGAGGAGCACGACCACATCGTTCATGGGTTGGCCGAGCTCGGCGGCATTCTTGCACAGGCCGATCGGCTGATTCGTCAAGGCATCCATAGGGGAATTGTACACGCCCACTGCACATTTCGCCAAGAGAACCCGCCACCTGACCACAAACCCACCCCACCGGTCCTACGAGAACACGGCAGACGAGGTTCCGCCCGTACAAACGCAGGTTCTCGTCCGCAAGGCGCCGGGAGGTGATGTGCGCGGTGCGGGCCTTTGGCCTACTAGATGTACACCAAAGGTGCGCACCGCGCGTGAAGTCCCGTGCACGGAGCGCCCTTCGCGACGAGTCCCGTGGAGAACGCAGCGCATCAGCTTCCGCCCTTTAAAACGCAGGTTCTCACGCGCAAGGCGCACGAAGCCGATGTGTACTGGAGTACATGAGGCTTCGTGGAACGCGGCGCATCAGGTTCCGCCCGTACAAACGCGGGTTCTCGTCCGCAAGGCGCACGGGGCCGATGCGTACTAGATGTACGTGAGGTCCCGTGGAACGCGGCGGACGAGGTTCCGCAACTCGTTAGCTGGCGCGGTAGCCGGTATCGAGGGCGTAGGAGAGTGAAGTCGCCGGCAGCAACCAGCCGTTGGACGAAAGCGAGGCGTCGATGAGGCATTGCCTGCCGTCGAGGCTCGTGAGGAACACAAGGCCGTGGTCGCCCCAGTTGCCGCTTTGGCGCAGCACCAAGCAGGGTTCGGCGATGGCGTCGGCGTAGCCGTAGTAGCGCATGATGTACTGGATGGCCGCCGCGAACTCGTAGCAGTTGGCCGTCATGTTGGTGAAGCACTGCTTGGCGTAGGTGATGCGCCAGTCGCCCTCAACGTCCCAAGGACGCTGGTTCTGGTCGTTCTCGACGTAGTCGATCCAGGAGATGTGCAGGTAGGTGTAGTAAGCGTTGTCGCCGGCATCCAGGCCGTCCTGCGCCTGGCTGTCGCAGTAGTTCTTCACCAGCTGGTCGAGTTCGGCATCACCTGTGGTGAAGTAGCCGGTGGGAGACCAGGGGTCCTCGACGCCACCCGAGTTGTAGGCTGCGTCCTTGTTGAAAGACGTGGTCGAGTAGCTCCACACGTCTTCCTGGGCGATGGTTGAGACATCATCCACGTCGTGGGGAGTCTGATCATGAGGGTCGGTTGTGGACTGCGCTGTTGTGTCTGACGTGGCTGCCGCGCCGTCGCCAGAGGCGGTGTCGGCGGCAGGAGTGTCGCTCGGTGTCGCGCCGGCGCTTGTGCCTGCGGACGTGGTGTCAGTCGTTGAGGAGGTGGCAGGGGCGCTGTCCTGCGAGCTTTCCGCCTGCACATAGCCCTGATTGGCGTTGCCGGCCACGCAGCTGCCCACGAGGGCAATGACGACGAGCAAGGCGACGGCACCTACGGCTGCCACCGGGTAGATGGGGTTTGACTGCATGAGCTCGACCACGCGCGCGAGTGGTTCAGGCAGCGCGGGGATCGCGGCTGATGCATCATGGGCTGCATGGGTGGCGACATACTCCTGGCTCGAGTGCGTGCGGGCGGTGCCATGCGCGTCTTGCGCGTATCGGGCGCCTTCACGCTGTGATTGGCTGGAATGGTCGTCTGTAGCATGCGCAGAACGATAGCTGCCCTGACCATAGCCGTCGTAACGGGTGTCACGGCGGGCTTCATGGCCCTCTTGGGCATACCCGCCGCGCCAAGACGCATCGCCTTGGTCATATCCGGTTTGCTGGGCGTAATACGGCTGCTGGGCGTAGCGTGCACTCGAACCCGCTCGGTCCGCGCCGTACTCGTGGCTCGTGGCCCGTGCGCTGTAACCGCCCTCTGCATACCTTGCATGGCTGTCGTCGGCATACTGGCGCTGCGTCTTGGGGCGACCAGACGGATAGCAGTCCTGCGTGTTGGGACTGTCGTAACGCTGGACACGAGGCTGCGTCGCTTCGCTGCGGTCATACCCGGCGCTATATGAATGACCATAGTCGCGCGAGGAGGTGCGCCCGCCCTGTGTAGGGGAGGCGTGGCGGTTGGTGTTATCGCTGCGGTAACGCTCGTCTGCCATGAGGGCGGGTCACATCCTAGAACTGGTTGTAGATGAAGTCGGCGCTGCCGCCGAAATCGGAGAAGGCTGAGAAGAGGAAGATGCCGAAAACAATGGCGCAAAAAGCGAGGGCCACCGCGATGCACGCAATGCCGTTGTGCTCGGCAAACCAGGTGCGTCCCGTCTCCTTGACCTTTGCCATGGTGAGGGGCTGCTTAGGCTCCTTCTCCTTGAAATGCTGGCCAGATTGCTCTGCCACGTTACTCGCCCTCCCCGTTTGCAAACTCATAGATGGCCTGGTTGAGGTCGACCCAACCCGTCCAGCCAAAGTGCACGATGTCGTAGAGCCAGTACGTCTCATACTCGCGGTCGGAGAAATCGCACACCTGGGCGCCCGCTTCCTCGCAAATCTGGCGCACGTGGCTGTAGCAGTTCTCACGCGTCTGCGCATCGATGCCGAGCAGGTCGTAATACGGGCCCATCTCCGGGCAGATGACGACCATGACATCGATGCCGCACTCGTTTGCTACCTGCAGGAACGCTGCGAGGTCATCGTATTCAGGGGTGTCTGAGTACGTCTCGTTGGCACGGGAGCCCGTCGCCGCGTCGAGCACGGGGGCGAGCGCCTTGGAGTAGAAGCCGTCCTCAACGCCCCAGTCGTTGTTGGTCGAGCGGGTCTTGGCGTACTCAAGCGCCTCGGCGCGCATGGCGTCCCAGTCGGGCGTTTGCTCGGCTTGGTCGTCGACGCGCTCGATGCCGCGGGTGCGCACGTCCTGCAGGTCGCGGCGCAGCGACAAGTCGTCGAACGCGGAGAACACGATGCGGTTGAGACCGTCTTGCGGCAGCGACCCCGGGGCGGAGTCGAGCTTGGTCTCGTCGATGCCCAGCTCGCCCAGACGCTGGCGTACATAGGCCTTGGTCTCGTCGCTGATGGCGTCGTTGTCGCAGAATGCCTGGTAAAGCGAGTAAGAGAAGCGCGTCTGGAACGTCGAGGCATCTTCGCCGCCGTCAACGAACCAGCCGGGGCTCACGATGAGCGCGCACTTCTGACGCGGCAAGCCCTCTTTTTGGGCAAGGGCGCCCAGGGCGATGGTCTGCCAAAGGCTCTGGTCGTACGCCTCGCCCACGAGCATGAGGTCAAGTCCGTAGTTCGTGGTTCCAAAGACCTGCGAGGCCACTTGAGGCACGATGCTAGACGGTGTGGAGAACTCCGAGGAGCCGAAGACGACAAGCGAGCGGTCGGTCATGCTGGCGCGCATAAAGTCGACGCTGGAAGATTTGGCCCCCGAGTACACGTAGCCGTAGTTGGCGTCCGCACTGGAGTCACCTTGTGCAGGCCAAGCGGTGAAGACGCATGCTGCGCCAACACCTGCCAGGGCCACGCCGGCGCAGGCTGCAGCCAGGCGCAGACGCACCTGGCGGGGGTTCATGGGAGTTGGCTTCTTCGCGCGTGCCACGTCGTGCCTTTCGAATGTGCCGGGAAGCTTGGTCTTACATGCGCTCGCGGGTGCGGGCGACGATCTTGTTCAGGGTGTTCATTTCCTCGCGCTCCAGCTCAGTGGGGGCGATGGACACGCCGAAGTTGGACTCGAGGGCCACGAGCAGCTCGATGGCGGTGAGGGAGTCGAGCACGTCCTCCTCGAAGAGGTCGATATCGGGCTCGTCGCGAATGTCGTCCTCGCCGGTGATGTCGGCCACGAGGTCGCAAATCTGGTCGAAGAGGTTCTCAGGTGCGCTCATGTAGGGTTCCTTTCGTTGTTATGCACTGATGGGGTGCAGTACCTGACCGCTGAAAAGGGCAAAGCCGAAGAACACGCAAACCATGGTGACGGCCCACGAGACGACGCGGAACCATCCTTCCTTGCGATGCTTCTTGTAGAACTTGCTTTTCTTCTGGAAGGCCTCGCAGCTAGCAAGAAGCACGCCGTGGTACACGCCGTATACCAGGTAGTCCACCGTGAGGCCGTGCCACATGCCCATGAGGACGAAGTTGATCATGAAGGCGACGCAGGCGCAGGTGAGCGTGGAGGAGAAGAGCTTGCGCTTGAGGGCGAACTGCGTGAAGCGCATGAACACGAAGTCGCGCAGCCAGCTGGAAAGGCTGATGTGCCAGCGGTTCCAGAAGTCCTTGATGTCGGTGGCGCAGAAGGGTGCGCGGAAGTTGCGCGGCACGTCCACACCCAGCGCGTAGCCCACGCCCATTGCCATGTGCGAGTAACCTGCGAAATCGAAGAACAGGTACAGGCCGTAGGCAAAGGCGTACACGAGCTGAGTTGCCGCGAAGGCACCGCCCGTGGAGGTTCCGATGGCGGCCGGTCCGAACCACATGAGCCACTGTGCGAGCGGGGCAATCACGAACTTATAGAGTGCGCCCACGACGAACCAGCCGGCGCCGCGCAGCAAAAGCTCTAGGTAGGCGTCGCGGCCGAGCGTGTCGGTCATGTTTGCCTCGAAGGGGCGGCTACGAAGGATGGGGCCAGAGGTAAACGTGGGGAAGAACGACAGGAAGTACAGGTAATGCCAGGTCTTTACCTCGCAGATGAGCCCGTCGCGAATCTCGATGAGCATCTGCACGGCCTTGAAGGTGATGTAGGAGATGCCCAGAAAGCCCAGGAAGTTGGGCTCGAACACCACGCCCACCTTGTAGACGGCCAAAGGTGCGATTTGCACGGCCAGGGCCACGCGGTACAGCGCCACCGCGCGAGGAGAGACCTCACGGCCTTCGCCGGGGTTGAAGAGCTTGCACACCCACCGGGCAAGCGCGATGGATCCCGCCAGGTAGCAGACGAAGAAGACAAGCGACGGCAGCGCCTTGCTGTAGAGCAGGGCAAGCATCGCAAGCGACGCCACGCAGCCCCAGGGGGCGATGGGCTTCTCCCGCACACCGAGCACAACGGCCACGGCCACGATGGGGATGAGCAGTATGAAGAATGCCGGGTCGAGGTAGAAGCTCATGCCTGCTGGCCTGTCTTACAGCTCGAACATGGCGGCGAGCGCCTTGCGGTCGGCCTTGCCGTTGGAGTTCAGCGGCATGGAGTCGATGTACTTGAAGGAGCTCGGCACCATGTAGGTGGGGAGAGCCTGCTTGAGCTGGGCCTTGATCTTCTTGGTGAGGGCAAAGCCACGCGGGGCTTCCAGGTCGGAGGGCACGACGATGGCCGTGAGGTGGGCGATGGAGCCACCCTTGCGCACAGGCAGCACGCATGCCATGCGCACCTCGGGCACCGCAACGAGGCACGACTCGATGTCGCCCAGCTCGATGCGGTAGCCGTGGAGCTTCACCTGCAGGTCGAGCCTGCCGTGGTAGTAGATGATACCGGAGGGGTCGCGAGTGACCTCGTCGCCCGTGCGGTACGACTTGCGGCCCTGCGCCAGCACCTCAGGGCAGGAGTGGAAGGCGGCCTCGGTGATGTCGGGGCGCTTCCAGTAGCCGCGGGCCACGGTGTTGCCCACGATGTACATCTCGCCGGGAGTGCCGTCGGACACCTGCTCGAGCGTGGCGGGGTCCACCACATAGAGGTCGGTGCCGGGCTTGGAGAAGCCGATGGGCAGGGCCTTGTCGGCGCTCAGCATCTCATCGGTGATGCGGCACAGCGTCACCAGGTCGGTGGACTCGGTGGGGCCGTAGCCGTTGTAGACCTCGACGCGACCGTTGAAGCGCTCGCGCACGGCAC
>USJP01000083.1 GCA_900555105.1 uncultured Coriobacteriaceae bacterium
GGGCTTCAATGTGTTCACCGCCCCGCGCGACATCATCGACCGCATCATCTACCTCGCAACGCCCGAAAACGTGCGTCAGACCTGGGTGCAGGGGGCCCTCGTGCATGACAGGATCACGCTGCGCTAATCTGCGCCGCAACGCATCCGTGGACGGGTTTGCTTTGGCTCACTGGTCGTGAAATACCAGTGTGAATCCGCCTACGGATGCATAAAACGCGACTATGGTCGATAATCAATCCCTGTTGTTGTACGTAAGAGAGCCGTCTCAAGACGGGCGCCTAAGGGGTGCCCGATCGTCGGCGGCACACATCAAGGGAGAGACGAAAGAGTGAGCGAGAGCACAACCGCGCAGGTAGATACTGCCAATGAGGCGGCCAACGGCATCACGGTCGGCATCGATGCCAAGCTGCCTTGGGGAAAGGCGCTGCTGCTGGGCTTGCAGCATGTTTTGGCCATGGACTCCTACATGCCGCCCTTCATCATCGCCACGGCACTGGCGCTGGCCCCCACGGCCTCCACGGCCCTGATTCAGTCCACCTTCCTGGGCGCAGGCGTGGCCTCGCTCATCCAGGTGCTGTTCTTCCTGCGCATGCCCGTGTGCCAGGGCCCCTCGTACGTACCCGTGGGCGCGGTCATCGGCCTGTACCTGGGTGCCAACGGCTTTGACACCGTCTTCGGCGCATGCCTGGTGGGCGCCGCGTGCATGGTGCTCTTCGGATTGTCAGGCCTGTACAAGCGCGTCGTGCACCGCTTCATCCCGCCCATCGTGAGCGGCACCGTTATCATGATCGTGGGCCTCACGCTTCTGCCCACCGCCTTCTCGAGCAACATCTTCGTTGAAGGCAGCAGCCTTTCCATGGGTCAGAACATCCTGCTGGCCTGCATCTCCGCCGCCGTCATGATCGCCTTCTCCATGCTGGGCGTTTACCGTCCTCACCTGGGCAGGACGCTGCGCGTGTGCTCGGTCATCATCGCCCTGCTCACGGGCTCCATCGCTGCTGCCTGCATGGGTGGCCTGGACCTTTCGAGTGTGGCCGCCGCACCCCTGTTCAGCCTGCCCAACGTGGCCTTCGTGAACTACGGCCTGTCGTTTGACATCTCCGCCATCCTCACGATGCTCGTCATCTATATGGTGCTTCTCGCCGAGACCACCGGTACCTGGTATGCCGTGAGCTCCGTTGTGGGCAAGTCCATGACCGACGAGCAGATCAACCGCGGCGTCATCGGTGAGGGCCTGGGCTGCCTGGTGGGCTCGCTTCTGGGCACCACGCCCGTGACCGGCTACTCCACCAACGCCGGCATCATCTCCATCACCGGCGTGGCCAGCCGCCGCGTGTTCGTGATGGCCTCGGTGTGGCTCATCGCGCTTTCGTTCGTCGGCAAGCTGTCCGCCCTCATCATGGCCATCCCCGCCTCCGTCATCGGCGGCGTGTTCGCCGTGGTGTGCGCCATCATCCTGCTCAACGGCTTCCGTCAGATCAAGGGCGAGCCGCTCAGCGAGCGTCAGCTCTACATCATCGGCGTGCCGATCGCCGTGGCCGTAGGCCTGCTCAACATTCCCGCCGACCTGTTGAACACTGTGCCCGAGATGGCTCAGTACCTGCTCAACTCCCCCATCGCCGTCAGCGCCATCGTGTGCATCGTGCTCAACAAGATCCTGCCCGAGCACACCGCAGCCGAGAAGCGCAGCGAGAAGGAGACGCAGGCCCCTGCCCAGCAGGCATAGGCGTCCCCGAGGGAGGACCCACCCTCAACACATATCGCGTATGTGAAAGCGCGCTTCCCGCGATAGCTGGAGGCGCGCTTTTTCGTAGGCGTGGTCGTGATTGCGGTTGTGGGCGCAAGCGACGTCCGAGAGACGCGTACTGTCTGGGATTAACATACATTTCGCAAATTCGAAAAATGCGCCAACTGGGGTTTTGATGAAATAACATACATTTCAACAGGTGAAATGTATGTTATTTCTTTTTGAATCGACAGCAGCGCCCTGCGGACTGCCGGCGGTGGCCCGCCTACTCCCCCAGGGCTTCGACCGTCTCGTTGTAGGCCTTGCGCAGCGCCGCCATGAGCGGCTCGACGTCGACACCTTCGAGAACACAGGGACGCAAAGCCTCGGTGAGCTCGACAGCCGGAGCCGCCAGGTTGGAAAGTCCCAGGTTGAGCGCCACACCCTTGAGCGTATGGGCGGCTCGGAACGCCGCCTTGGCATCGTGGGCCGCAAGGGCATCTTCCAGCTGGGAGAAGCTTTCGTCTTGCACGAATTTGCCCGCAAAGCGCTCCACGAGGGCCGGTGATCCCAAACGGCTCGCAACGTCATCGAAATCGGCCCCGATTCGCTCGTATATCGCGCGAATGTCACTCATGAGACGCCTCGCATTCCTCTTCTGAACTGCCGTCTTGACAGTCTTTGTCCTTCTGTAAAAAAGCTTGCCTGCATTGGTCGCAGATAGTATGCGCCCGTTGCAAAGCGCTCACAAGCGCTGCCGAGTCAAGCGGCTTAGAAAGATGCTCGGTAAATCCCGCCTGAAGGCTGCGTCTCACATCATCGGCAAAAGCATTGGCGGTCACGGCAAAAATGGGCACGTTGGCCGCATCGGGACGCTGAAGGCCACGGATAGCGCGGGCGGCTTCAAAGCCGTCCATGACAGGCATCATGATGTCGAGCAACACGGCGTCAAACTCCCATGGAGACGATGACTCGAACGTAGCCAGCGCTTGAGCGCCGTCCGAGACGCACACGGGATGCGCGCCCGCTGCGCTAATCATGAACTCGGCGATCTCGCGGTTGAGGTCGTTGTCCTCAGCCACCAGTACCCGCATCCCCTCAACCGTAGTGCATGCCACCGGGTCAGGTCGGGCCTCTTGGGTATTCAGCGCAATTTGATCGGTTGTCTCAAAGGGCAAGACCAGCACAAATGTGGTTCCCTCACCCTCTTTGCTCGTAAAGCTGATGGAGCCGCCCATGTGCTCGGCAAGACCTTTGGCAATCGACAATCCCAGGCCGTTGCTCCCCTGCACGGGCGTTACACGCCCCTCGCAGGTAAACGGCTCAAACACATGGCTCTGGAACTCCTCGCTCATGCCAATGCCCGTATCGGCACACGTGTACTGCAGCGTCACCACCCCGTCGGAATAGGACACTTCTTTGCACCCAAGTGTGACCATGCCGCCAGGACGGTTGTATTTGACGGCGTTGGACAAAAGGTTCAGAAGCAAACGCTTCAGATGCGTCGGGCTTGCCAAAACATTGGGATGCTGGATGAAATCCTCCTCGAGGAGGACCTTCACGCCACAGCCGGCCGCATGCGACTCCACAATCTGCACGAGCTCGGTATTCATCGCGCCCACGTTAATCGGAGCCTTCACAAGCGTGACCTCGCCGCTCTCAAGTTTGCTCGTGTCAAGAACCTCGTTGACGAGGTTGAGCAGCAAAGTCGACGCATCCCAAATCTTGCGACGACATTGCGCCTGGCGCTCCATATCGTCTGGGCACGAGTCGGCTATCTCCACCATGCCGCGAATGCCGTTGATAGGGGTGCGAATGTCATGGCTCATACGCTGGAGAAACACGGTTTTTGCGTTGTTGGCCGCTTGCGCGGCATTAGCCGACAACGCCAAATGCTCGTTGTATTCCTTCTCGCGCTTCAGGCTCTGCTCATAATGGAGCCGATTGTCGTTGCGTTTTCTGAGCACGATAACAGCAACGACAACAATGTAGACGGCACAAGCAGCAAGAGCAAACTGCACCGCTTGGCTCATAAGCAACGATACGGGAACGTACACATAGATATAGTAGCAGCGCACCTGGCCCGCCGCGCCGGCATACCAATGTGCGTTATGCCACACAAACGACAGCTTATCCTCGCGTACATTCATCGTTTTAAGTTGTTGAATCGGCGTATCGCGAAGCTCGACGTCTCCCTGAGCGGCCTCCTGGACAAGCTCGGGGTCGTTCGCAGCCACAAGACGCCCCTCACACTCGATGACAATGGTGCCGGAGCGAGCAGTGTCATAACCGTCGAGAAGGTTCTGCTGAACAAGCATGTATTTGTCTGCAAAAGCCGCGTCGGTGTGGTAATACGCCACCGCAATGCCGGGAGCATCGCTACGACAGGCGGCGGCGATGTCAACATAGGAACCGTCGGGCAAATTCGCTCGAGCGGCATACACCTCGAAGGGATGCTCGGCCACATTGAGCAAGACATCCTTGCCAATCCACTCCTGCAAGGTGGAAGCGTCCACCTCATCGTTGGAGTATTGGGCTTCGACATCGCCAGAGGCATCGAGAACAATGGCACCCGTGAGTCGCAGCTCATCGACATATCGTTTCAGCGTCGATCCCGACAAATCCCCCTTGTCAGAGCTCAAATTGCGTGCCAGCTGCCCTGCGTTCTCAAGCGCGCGCAGGGCACATTGTGCTTCACTTGCATCATTGTAGGAATCGTAAACGAGCGCCTGTTCCTTGATATAGGCAATGGTTTGAGTAACGCGCGCTGTCACGTAGGGTAAAGTCGAATTGAAACCCACAAGGCCCGCCAGAGCCGTCAAGACAAGCCCGACAATTATCACGACGACCCATAGCCTCTTGTTTGGTTTGGCTTTTTCCACGGGCGACATGGAAGCCGACTCGGGGGCCGCTTCAGCAGTCATGGGCGTCCACTCCCAAAAAGTTAGACATATCACTCAGATATTCGGAAGCGATAGAATCTAACGTGCCATCGAGGTACATTTCGGAGAGCGCATCGTCAAGACGCACATCAATGCCCCGGGAGTCGTTCAAAGCGAAAGCAAACCCCAAATTGACCGTCTGCAAAGGCTCGTCGAGGATGCGAAAATCCATCCCATAGTCGGACGCATACTTCTGGATAGCAATGTCATATCCGGCAATCGCATCAACGTGCCCTTTGGCGAGCATCGGGTACAGCAACGAACGGTCTTGCAGACAATACAGCAGGCCAACCTGAGGCAGAGAGTCCCCGTCAACGGAGTCGTCAAGGAAAACCTTCTCGGATGTAGAGGCGGACTGGACGGCAACCACCCTATCCGCAAGGTCGTCCAAGGTCTGGATATCGCTGTCTGCGACCACGGCAATCACCTGGCGGCCCTGCATGTAAGGCCCCGCCCAGCGGTATTTGTCTTCGCGGTCCGTCATTGAGAAGCAGCAGGCAATAACGTCTATCAAGCCCCTCTCAAGCGGCTCGGACTCGTCTTCCCAGTTGATGTAATGAAACTCGGGAACAAACCCTGTACGTCTACAGGCTTCCGTGAGGATATCGACATCGATACCTGAAGGGCTGCCGTTCTCATCAAGGTAGCTGAAGGGAGGATACATGTCAGTCCCCACAACAAGCACGGGGAAGTCATCCTCAGTTTTTGGTTCGGGCGCATTGGAAGAACAGCCCGCGAGAAGACATGCGCCAACAACAGGCAAGCTTGCGCTTGCACAGGCAACGAACATCCTCCTTGTTAGCATACCTGCCTCCCCTAGCTCCTCAAGCCGGGCAATAATACCAAAGACCTTGTATATACGAAACGGGAAATATGAAGCCGCCGCCTGCCGGGTTGCGCAGGATATGCACATTGGAAAGAGAAGCGTCCCCTATCATCTGCGAAAAAGAACGCATGCGGCGAGAAAGGACCGACATGACCCTGCACATTATCGAGGAGTCGCAGAGGTGCCTGCGCTGCAAGCGCCCACTTTGCCAGGAGGCGTGCCCCGTGCACACTCCCATCCCCCAGGTCGTGGACCTCTTTCGCGAGCGCCGCATCGAAGAGGCGGGAGCACTGCTCTTCGCCAACAACCCCCTGTCGTTTGCATGCTCGCTCGTGTGCAACCACGGCGAGCAGTGCCAGGGAGCATGCGTGCTGGGGCGCAAGGGCTCTCCCGTGCAGTTCTGGGCCATCGAGAGCTATGTGTCCGACGCGTACCTCGACCGCATGCGACTCCAAGCCCCGCCGTCTTGCGGCAAGAAGGTCGCCGTCATCGGCAGCGGACCTGCCGGAATTGTGGCGGCGTTCATGCTGGGCAAGGCCGGATGCGACGTCACTGTGTTCGAGCAGCGCTCTGAGGTGGGCGGCGTGATGCGCTACGGCATCCCGGACTTTCGCCTGCCGCGCTCGGCGGTAAGGCGTTTTCGCAGCGCGCTCGAGGACCTCGGCGTCAAGATCCGCCCCAACACGGCAATCGGCGAGGCACTGCTTATCGAGGACCTCTTCCGCGATGGGTACGACTCCGTTTTTGTGGGCACGGGCACCTGGCGCGCCAAGACGCTCGGCATCCCCGGCGAGACGCGCGGCAACGTGCACTTTGGTCTCGACTACCTTGTGAGCCCGGACTCCTATGAGATCGGCGAGGATGTGGCCGTCATCGGCGTGGGCAACACCGCCATGGACGTAGCACGCACGGCGTTTCGCCACGGCGCCCGACGCGTGACGCTCTACGCGCGATCGAAACACGTCTCGGCAAGTTCCGACGAGGTGGAGTACGCTCAGCTCGATGGTGCGGACATCGTGTACGGTAAGGCCGTGTGCGCCATCAACGAGACCGGCCCCGTCTTCAGGACGGCACTGTTCGACGCCGACGACAAGGTGGTCGGCTATGAGGAGGAGCTCGACCAGGTGGCGTGCGACACGGTGATCATCGCCGCCTCACAAAAGCCGCTGAGCAAGCTCGTGTCCACCACCAAGGGCCTCGCCTGCGACGAGCGAGGTCTTCTGTGCGTCGACGAGCAGGGACAGACGAGCGTGGAGGGCGTGTTTGCGGCAGGCGACGTGGTAACGGGGCCCAAAACCGTGGTGCATACGGTGGAGGCAACGAAGCGCGCCGTGGAGGGAATGCTGGCGTATATGGGAGTTGAGGCGTAGAGAACCGAAGGCATCCCGGTGCCGGGCCTCATCCACTAAAAGCTCGATATCTGCACTACGAAAAAGGC
>USJP01000084.1 GCA_900555105.1 uncultured Coriobacteriaceae bacterium
TGCGGACGGCCTTCGTGCGCGGCGGCGACACGGTTACGGTGGGCCGCTATGAGCTGCAGGTCGTGGAAACGCCCGGCCACACGCCCGGGCATCTTTCGCTGTTCGAGCCGCAAAGCCGCATCCTGTTCGGCGGCGACCATGCGCTGTTCGTCATCAGCCCCTCCATCGCGCTGTTCCCGCGCGAAGGCGACGGGCTGCAGGCGTATCTCGACAGCATCAAGCGCGTGCAGGACCTGCATATCTCGCAGCTGTTCCATTCGCACGGCCCCATCCGCCCCGATTTCGAGCAGCGCCTCGATTGGCTGGCCCAGCATCACCTGAAGCGACTCGACGAGGTGTGCGGCATCGTCGCGCGCAACCCGCGCTTGTCGGGTTACCAGATCATCCGCGCTATCAGGTGGAATGTGCCCTTCGATGACTGGGAGGACATCCCCATCATGCAGCGCTACATCATGCTCACCCAGGGCATCGTCTACCTCAAGCACCTCGTAGCAGACGGAAGCATCAAGGCGAAAACCTACGGCGACGGCATCCAGCTCTACGAATCCGTGCGCTAATCGCTCGAAGCGGGCCCTTATGGGCTCGCTTCGCTGTTTTACCGGCCGAAGGTTTCCGCCCGCCGCCCTTCGGCTATAATCCAAAAGATTGTAAGCATACGTGACACGCAAGAAGAGGCGCTCATGTTCGATAACCTTTCCGATCGCCTGCAAGGCATCTTCTCGGGCCTGCGCGGCAAGGGCCGCCTGACCGAGGACGACATCAACTCCGCCATGCGCGAGGTGCGCATGGCCATGCTCGAAGCCGACGTCAACTTCAAGGTGGTCAAGCAGTTCGTGGCGCGCACCAAGGAGCGCTGTCTTGATGCCGAGGTGCTCGACTCCCTGTCCCCGACGCAAAACGTCATCAAGATCGTTACCGACGAGCTCACCGAGCTGCTCGGCCGCACCGACAGCAAGCTGGTGCTCTCAAGCCGCATCCCCAACGTCATCATGCTCGTGGGCCTGCAGGGCTCCGGTAAAACCACCGCGGCCGCCAAGCTGGCCTACCGTCTGAAGCAGGAAGGCCACAGCCCGCTGCTGGCCGCTTGCGACGTCTACCGTCCCGCCGCAGCCGATCAGCTGGAAACGCTCGGCAACGAGATCGGCGTGCGCGTGTTCCGCGGCGACGGCAAGGACCCGGTGGCCATCGCCAAGGGAGGCGTGCAGGACGCCATCGACAACCTGCGCGACGTGGTCATCGTCGACACGGCGGGCCGCTTGCACGTTGACGAGCAGATGATGGAAGAGGCCCAGGCCATCAAGTCGGCGGTCAAGCCCGACCAGATTCTCATGGTGGTCGACGCCATGACCGGCCAGGACGTGGTCAACGTGGCCGCGGCCTTCTCCGAGCGCGTCGATTTCGACGGCGTCATCATGTCGAAGATGGACGGCGACGCCCGCGGCGGCGGCGCGCTGTCCATCCGCGAGGTCACGGGCAAGCCCATCAAGTTCATCAGCGCCGGCGAGAAGCCCGATTCGCTCGAGGAGTTCCATCCCGACCGCATGGCTCGCCGCATCCTGGGCATGGGCGACATGATCTCCATCATCGAGAAGGCCCAACAGCAGGTTGACGAGGAGCAGGCTCAGGCTGCCGAGCGCATGCTCAACCAGGGCCTCACCTTCGACGACTTCCTGATGCAGATGAAGTCGATTAAGAAGATGGGTGGTTTCACTTCGATTCTGTCCGCGCTTCCCGGTGGCGATCGCCTCATGCAGAAGGCCGATGGGCAGATCGATGACTCCATCATGGACAAGACTGAGGCTATCATCATGTCTATGACCAAGGAGGAGCGCGCCAAACCCCGCATCATCAACGGCAGCCGCCGTGCCCGTATCGCCAAGGGTGCAGGCGTCGAGGTCTACGACGTCAACAGCCTCATCAAGCAGTTCGATCAGATGAACAAGATGATGAGCAAACTGCGCTCAGCCAGCAACCAGCCTCAGGGTAAAGGTAAGGGTAAGGGTAAGAACAAAGGTCGCAACAGCATGAAGTCGCTGGGCCGCATGATGGGCGGCTTGGGCGGCATGAACCCGGGAGATATGGCGCAGATGCAGAAAATGATGCGCGATATGATGAAGTAGGGCTCCCAGAGGGGTGCCGCATTGCCTCAGTACTCAGACAGTCCTCGCAATAAGGCCGCTTATGCGGCCTTATTGCTGCGGAACTGCGCCTGAGGCAATACGGCGCCCCAGCGCGCTACGGCATCATGATTGGTTGAGGGCCGAAGGGCGGGGGCTTGCGGGACTGCGGGGTTCACGGGGCCCCGCAGTGTTCCTCAGTGCTCAGACAGTCCTCGCAATAAAGCCGCGTGGGCGGCATTATTGCTGCGGAACTGCGCCTGAGGAACATCGTGGGGCCTTGCACGGCACTGCGCCATGATCGGTTGAGGGCTAAGGGCAGAAGCTTGCGGAACTGCCGTTCAGTTTCATTTGCTCAAGTATGAGTTGAGGGTAGTAATACGCTCCTGAATGCTATTTGTAAGGTTTAAGTTTAAGGTTATGGATGAGAGTGAGCTGTGTGGGCGTGACTAAGGGATGTGTGCCGGTGCAGGGGGTCATTTTTGATTGCGATGGGACGCTCATGGACACCATGGGGCTGTGGCTGGAGGTTGAAGACCAGCTGGCGGCGCGTGTGGGGCATGTGTTTAGCACCTCTGAGCAGGACATGATGCGTACGCTCACCATATCTGAGACGGGGGAGTTCCTGCACGGCGAGTTGGGCATTCTAGGGTCAGCTCAGGAGGTTGTCGACGAGATCAATCGTCTGGCACGCGACTACTATGCCACCCGAGCAACGCTGAAACCCGGCGTGCTCGAGTTTGTGAGTGAACTGCATCGCCGTGGTATCCCATGTGCCATCGCTTCGTCGAGTCCGCATACCTTGCTTGATCCCGGCGTCGAGCACACGGGGCTCTCCGATATGCTCGTGGCTGTTGTCTCGACTGATGATGTTCAGGCCTCGAAGCGCGAACCTGCGGTATACGACCGTGCGCGTGGGCTGCTCGGCTCGGACCTTGATGCCACATGGGTGTTTGAGGATGGTTCGTACACGTTTGCAACTACGGTGCCTGCCGGCTATCGCACCGTTGGGGTGTATGACTGCGACGAGTCGGGCACGTTCGAGGAACTTTCGCGTCTAGCTGACGTGGCCGTTCACAGTTTCAAAGAGCTCGACGTCGACATGTTCCTGGCGGGGGAGTATGCCAAGGCTTGCGCATAGCTTCCGAGACTTCGGTTCGCCCTGCTTGGGACGGAGGGTGCTGGGGACGTACGCCGAAGTCCATGCGCTGTTTTGCCAGGTTCGGACACGACAAGCTTTATGCGGGTGCGTCAGGGTTGTCTGCGCGCTCGTTCGAGGCGACTGATTTTGCTAGGTCTGCGCCGCAGGAGTAGTCAAGTCCGTGCAGGCCTTTGGGGCCTTTGGTTTTGATGGGCCTTGCAGCGCGAGAGCCCAATGGATTGTGCCCGCTCTTTCAGTTGCCGCTCAAGAATGTGAATTAGAGGGCGGCGGTCTTCTGGATTCGCCTGTGGGGTACAAGGGTACGGACACACATAGAGACTGGGGAGGAGCCTTAGCCTTATGGATATGAACGAAAGCAAAAAACGCCGAGCCATGATCACCTATGTCCTCATAGGTTTGGTCGTGCTTGCCGTGCTCAACGCCGTGGTGGCTCCGGCCATCAACACGAATCCCGTGCAAGAGGTCCCTTATACGCAGCTGCTCTCCATGGCTGACGAGGGCAAGGTCGACGAGGTCGAGTACAACCTGTCCTCCGGTGAGATCAAGTACAGCTCCAAGGCGGATGACGGTACCACGAGCTATTACAGCACCACGTACTGGCCCAACGACTCTACGCTGCTGCCGCGTCTTGAGAAGGCTGGCGCCACGGCGACCACCCATATCGAGGTCAACAACAGCGGCATGTTCATCTACCTGCTCACCTTCTTCCTGCCGATCATCATTTTCATCGCTTTCGGTTGGTGGATGAACAAGAAGCTGCGCAAGGCCATGGGAGACGACAACCCCACGATGAGCTTCGGCGGTTTCGGCCAGGGTTTGGGTGCTTCCAACTCTAAGATTGTCGCCGAGAAGGAGACGGGCGTCACGTTCGACAACGTCGCCGGTCAGGACGAGGCCAAGGAGGCTTTGACCGAGATCGTTGACTTCCTCGACCGTCCCGAGCGCTATGAGGAAATCGGCGCGAAGCTGCCACGTGGTGCTCTGCTGGTGGGCCCTCCCGGCACGGGCAAGACTCTGCTCGCCAAGGCTGTTGCCGGCGAGGCAAAGGTGCCGTTCTTCTCCATTTCCGGCTCCGAGTTCGTTGAGATGTTCGTAGGCCGCGGCGCGGCTCGTGTGCGTGACCTGTTCAAACAGGCCAAGGAAAAGGCCCCCTGCATCGTCTTCATCGACGAGATCGACACCATCGGCAAACGTCGCGACACCGCCGGCTTCTCTTCCAATGACGAGCGCGAGCAGACGCTCAACCAGCTGCTCACCGAGATGGACGGCTTTGACAACCACAAGGGTATCGTCGTGCTGGGCGCCACGAACCGCCCCGAGACGCTCGACCCCGCTCTGCTGCGTCCCGGCCGTTTCGACAGGCGCGTGCATGTCGAGCTTCCCGACCTTACGGGACGCAAGGCGATTCTGAAGCTCCATGCCAAGAACGTTAAGATGGCAGGCTCTATCGACTTTGGTGCAATTGCGAAGGCGACCTCCGGTGCGTCCGGTGCCGACTTGGCCAACATCGTGAACGAGGCCGCCCTGCGCGCTGTGCGCGAGGGACGCAAGGGCATCCTGCAAGAGGACCTCTACGAGTCGGTTGAGACGGTCATCGCCGGCCAGCAGCGCAAGAGCCAGGTTCTCTCCGACAAGGAGAAGAAAATCGTCGCGTACCACGAGATTGGCCACGCCCTTGTCGCGGCAAAGCAGACTGCTTCGGCTCCCGTGACGAAGATTACCATCATCCCGCGCACTTCCGGTGCCCTGGGCTATACGATGCAGGTTGACGATGACGAGCATTTCCTCACGACGCGCGAGGAGGCCGTCAACAAGTTGGCGACGCTGTGCGGCGGTCGCGCGGCGGAGGAAATCATTTTCGACCAGGCCACGACCGGCGCGTCCAACGACATCGAGCAGGCCACGAAGCTTGCGCGCAATATGGTCACGCGCTTCGGCATGTCCTCCCAGTTCGGCATGGTGGCACTCGGTACGGTCAACAATCCCTACCTCAGCTCCGATTCGTCGCTTACCTGCAGTGAGGGCACGGCTGAAAAGGTCGATGAGGAGGTCGTCGAGCTCGTGGGACAGGCGCATGCGAAAGCGACGCAGATCCTGCGCGAGAACATCCTCAAGCTCCATGAACTTGCCGCGTACCTGCTCAAGAAAGAGACCATAACCGGTGACGAGTTCATGGCTATCTTAAACGACGCCCCTCAGCAGGCATAGAGGTCATACAATGGGCGGATGTGTTTGGTAGATGCGAATCCGCCGCACATTCGCCCTTTTTCGTATAGCTGGGAGACCCATTGCCACGCACGCAGCAGGACAACACGAACAACGCAGCTCAATCTTCTGCGCCCAAGAAGGCGCAGCTTGGTCGCGGTGCCCAGGTCGCAAGTATGATTGCTGGCGCGCTCATCGGGCTTGTGGCACTCGTCTACCTCTTGGGTTGCGTGTATTACTACGACCGATTCTGGCCCAACACCAAGATCGGTGATGCGAACCTCTCCAACATGACAGAGGCCGATGCCGTCTCCACGCTTGACCAGGTATCACGCAGTCGTACGGTTGCCGTATCGGGTCAGGGCGTTTCGTTTACGCTCACGGGTGGCACTGCCGGTCTTGAGATCAACTCCTCCTCGGCGGTCAAGACCGCGCTCGATGACAACGCCTGCTGGCAGTGGCCTTTCCAGGTATTTGCCGCCCACGATGAAACCGATGCATTGAGCTCGTCTTTCGATCTCGACCTGTTGCGTTCTGCCATTGAGTCCTCCGTCTCGTCGTTCAACGCAAGCGCCTCCGACCCCATCGATGCGACGCTGTATTTCGACGAGTCCACCAATCGCTATGAGATCAACCCCGGTTCTTTGGGCACGAAGCTCGACATCGACTCGATTATGGAGACTGTGCAGACGGCTCTTGCCCAGCGCAACCCCTATGCTGCGCTTACGAGCGTGAACCTGGTTCATCAGTCCGTCAAGGCTGACGACCCGTATCTCATTACGAAGCGCGACACGGCGAACGCCTATCTCGCCTGCTCGCTTGATCTCACGCTCAATGGCACGTTTGTGGCATCCGTCAATCCTTCGGTGGTGAAGGATTGGATCACCTTTGGTGAGGACGGCACGGCAGTTCTCGACGAGGCACAGCTTGTCGCTTGGGTCGATGGCGTCGAGTCTCTCGTCGATTCGATTGGCTCCACCCGCACCTATACGCGTCCTAACGACGGCCAGGTGTTCACGGTGTCGCGCGGTAACTATGGTTGGATCAGCGACGGCGAGGCGCTCGAGGATCTCGTGCGCAACGCTGTGTACAGCTCGACCGTCGGTTCCTCTGAGATTCCCACCAAGCAGTCGGCAAGCGCGTATAACCCTGGCGGTGCCGATTGGGCCGGCAGCTCCTGGATTGACGTCGACTTGGGCGAGCAGTACGTGCGCTACTTCGACCCGGATGGCAATGTTTTGTGGGAAAGCCCCTGTGTTAGCGGTGCCTATGGCGTGCACGACACCCCTTTGGGCGTGTATTCCATTTACAATAAGGCACTCGATCAGACGCTTCTGGGCAACATCGTCCCGGAGACGGGCCGGTTCTTCTGTACCGCCCTGCAGGCCGTGGGCGACCCCGGCCAGACCACCGAC
>USJP01000085.1 GCA_900555105.1 uncultured Coriobacteriaceae bacterium
GCCTTGGCTCAGCAAGTGCGAGGTCGGCGACATTCACACGGTGGCCATCAGCCACGGCGAGGGTCGCTTCGTCGCCAACGACGAGGTGCTTGCCAGCATGCTCGCAAACGGCCAGGTTGCCACGCAGTACGTGAATGAGGCCGGCGTGCCGAGCATGGACCTGTCGGTGAACCCCAACGGCTCGCTGCTCGCCATCGAGGGCATCACGAGCCCCGACGGCCGCGTGTTCGGCAAGATGGGCCACTCCGAGCGCTCCGGCAAGGGCCTCTACGCCAACGTGCCGGGAGACAAGTACCAGCCCATCTTTGAGGGTGGCGTTTCGTACTTCCTGTAAGGACCTTTGACCGGAAACGCCGGTATCTGTTCTGTCAGACGGGGTAGACTCGACCTGTGGGTATCGAGCCTGCCCCGTCTTCGTGTGCGGGGTGCTAAAGAAGGGACCGTCACATGAAAGAGCTCTTTGGTTTCCAGATTCCCGAACCGCTGTTTTGGGTAATCGTCGCTGTCGTGATCGTCGCCGTTATCGCCATCATCGCCATTCCCATCTACAAGGGCTACAAAGCCGAGCTTGAGCGCCAGGCAAAGCTCGAGGCCAAGAAGAAGGCCGCCGCAAAGAAGAAGGCTGCTGCCAAGAAGTCGACAAGGTAGCACGCATCCCTGTGTAGTTTCTCGCGACGTAAAGAGGGCCCCTTTCCAGCGCATTGACGCCAAGGAAAGGGGCCCTCTTTTGTAGCCAAGCTTTGCTCGCCGATTACCTCAAGCCATGTTCCGCATCCCACTAAAACGCGGGTTCTCGTCCGCAAGGCGCCGGGAGGCGATGCGCGCGGTGCGGGCCTTTGGCCTACTGGAGTACCCTAGGTCCTGCGGAACGCAGTGCATCAGGTTCCGCATCATCCTAAAAGTGTGCCGTTGGAGAGAGCGTAGGTGTCGTCGGCTATGGCTCCCGCGCTTGCGCGGTGGGTCACGATGACGACGGTCTTGCCTGCGCGGTTGTCCTGCAGCGCCTTAAGGACGCTTGCCTCGGAGAGGGCGTCGAGGTTGCTCGTGGGCTCATCGAGCAAAAGCAGCGGCGCATCCTGCAAGAAGACGCGGGCAAGGCCTAGGCGCTGACGTTCGCCACCGGAGAGCGAGTCGCCCAGCTCGGCAAGTTGCGTGTCGAGGCCCTGCGGCAGGCGCTCCACAAGCTCGCGCAAAGCCGCTTTTTCAAGCGCTGCTATGAGCTCCTCGTCGCTCGCGTCTGCCTTGGCTACGAGGAGGTTCTCGCGGATGGTGGAGGCAAAGAGGAACGTGTCCTGCTCCATGAGGCCTTGCTGGGTGCGCAGGCTGGCGGTGTTCACATCACGCAGGTCCAAGCCGGAGATGGTCACGCGGCCGCTCTGGGGATCCCAGAAACGCATGAGGAGCTTGAGCAGGGTTGACTTACCCACACCGCTGGGTCCAGCAATGCGAACGACGCGGCCTGGACGAATATCGACGTCGACGTTGGAGATGATCTCCTTGTCGCGATAGGCGAAGTTGACTTTGCGCATTGCCATGCCCTCAAAGCCCCCGACGTCGACGCCGTCGGTCACCTCAGGCGTCTGAGGGGCCTCTTCGAGCAGGTCGAGCACGCGCGAACCTGCGGCGAGGGTCTGCTGCAGGGTGCTTCCCAGGGCGGCGACGGCCAAGAGCGGTCCGAAGGAGGCCATGAAGGTACCTGCCGCCATGACGGCGCGGCCGAACTCGAGCGTTCCCTGCATGACGAACAGCATCGCCAGAGCAATCATTGCGACGTCGAGTGCGAGCACCACGGCGCCCGAGGCGGCCATGGCGTTGGCGCCGCGGCCCTTGAGCGTGCGCTCGGCTGAGGCAAGCGATGCCATGCGCTCACTCAGCTCGTGGGCACGCCGCTTCTGGGCGCCGAACTGGAGGGTCTCAGACAGGCCGCGCAGCGAGTCGAGCACGAAGGAGTTCATCTTGCCCACCTGCTGACGCAGCTCAAGGCCGCCCGTTGCGGTGTAGCGGGAGGAGCACCACGGCACGACGACGCCCACACAGATGAAGCCGAGTGCCGCAAATCCAACAAGTGGCGGAGCCTGAAAACCGATGAACACGAGCACAATGATGCTGACGGCAAGGGCAATCGCCGCAGGTGAGAGGGTGTGTGCGTAGAAGACCTCGAGCAGCTCGATGTCAGCGGTGACCAGGGAGACCAGATCGCCTTTCTCCTTGCCTTCGAGCTTTGCGGGGGCAAGGCGACGCATGGCGGCGAAGACCTTGTCGCGCACGAGTGCCAGCACCCTGAAGGCCAGGTAGTGGTTGCACAGCTGCTCAGCATAGCGCAGGGGTCCACGTGCAACGCCGCACACGACGGCGGCCACGGTTGCGACGCTCGCAGCAACCCAACACGCCTGACCCTCAAGGTCGAGCAAGGCCGAGGTGGCAAGGACCGTGATACCGATTGCGGCAAGGAAGCCGGCGACACCGAGCACAACGGCGCAAGCGAGCACGCCCAACAGGGGACGGGTGAGCTTCACGAGCTCGAGCATCACGCGAACCTTGCCACGTTTGGGGGTCGCGGCACCCATGCGCGTAACCGCCTGCTGAGAAGGTGCGCCCTCGGCCGCCTGATGCACCTGCTCAGCGGCCTGCTTGTCTGTGCTTTCGCCACTGCGAGCAGAGAAGTCCTCAAGCTCTGCCTGACGTGCCCAAAGACGTGCGTAGGGGCCGTCCTGGCCCGCAAGCTCCTCGTGGATCCCCGTCTGCACGACGCGGCCGGCCTCGAAGACGTACACCTTGTTGCAGCCGCGCAGGGCAGCCAGGCGGTGCGACACCATGACGACGGTCTTGGTGCGCGCAAGCTCGGTCACGGCGTCGATGATTGCGGCCTCGCTATCTGCGTCGATGTTGGAAGTTGCCTCGTCGAAGATGTAGACGGGCGTGTCATGCAGCAGGGCGCGTGCCATGGCGAGGCGCTGGCGTTGGCCGCCCGAGAGGTTCGTGCCCTCGGCGCTGACGGGGGCGTCCAGGCCGCCGCTGCGACGCACGAAATCGTCGATGCGGCAGCGGCTGAGCGCATCCCACAACTCATCGTCGCTTGCCCCGGCGCGTGCCATCAACAGGTTCGAGCGCACGGTGCCGGCAAAGAGGAAGCTGCGAAAGCCCACGTAGGTCACCGTGTCGCGCAGGCTTTCGGCCGAGATGTCGCGCAGGTCGATGCCACCGATTGTGACGCTGCCGGTATAGCTGAGGTTGGCGCCTGTGAGGATGCCGGCCAAGGTCGACTTGCCCGACCCGCTTGCGCCTGTGATGCCCACAAAGCCGCCGGGCCTTGCCGTGAAGTCGGCGTTCTGAAGCACGGTGCGGGTCCCGTCATAGGAGTAGGACACGTTGCGGCATTCGATGCCCACCGAAGTGCAGGTGACGGCCTGAGTGCCGCGGGCAGGCTCGGGGGCGTCGATGATGCGGTACATGCGCTCGGCCGCGGCCATACCGCCTGTTGCCGTGTGGAAGAACGAGCCCAGCGTGCGCAGCGGAATGAAGAAGTCCGCCGCGAGGAACACAAAGGCGAACGCGCCGGCAAAGGTCACGGTGCCGGCCGCATAGGAGTTGAGCATCACGACGATGCCGGCTGCGGCGCCCGCAAAGGCAAAGATGTCCATGACGATCACGGAGTTCAGCTGCATGGTGAGCAGGCGCATCGTGGCCTTGCGGAACTTCTCGGCCTCCTCGTTCATCCTGCGATGGCGCCCCTCATCGGCCCCGAAGACCTTGAGCGTGGTGAGACCCTGGATGCTTTCCAGAAAGAGTGCGCCCAGGTCGGTGTAGGAGTGCCAGTAGTCGCCCATGATGCGCTTGGCGATCTTCATGACAGCCATGAGGGAGATCGGGATGAGCGGCACGCAGCATAGGAGCACCACTGCGGCCGGGGTGCACAGTGGGGCCAGGCAGAAGAAGAGCGTAACCGAGGCAATGAGGGAGTAGAAGAGTTGCGGCAGGTAGTTGCCGAAATACGCCTCAAGCTGCTCGACGCCTTCGACGCAAAGCTGCGTCGCCTCGCTCGTGGCAACGGTCTCGCGATAGCTCGGTCCCATGCGCACGAGCTTGTCGTACACGAGCGTGCGCACGCGCTGCTTGGCCAAGGCCGACGCCGCCAGGCCTTGCTTGGTTGCCTGGGCTTGGCAAACGAGCCTCACTGCCACGGCCACGACGGCCACGAGAAGCGTGCGAGCCAGGTCGATTCCTGTGGCGCCGCCAGCAAGCACGGATTGCAACAGTCGGCCTACGCTCACGAACAGGACGACGTTGGCCAGCAGGGCCAGCCACTGCAGGGCGACGTTGCCGGCGATGTGGCGCATGACACCGGGAACGAGGGAAAACAAGCGTTTATCAAACACGGCGATTCCTCTGCTATCTCATGAAAAAGGTAAACTCCGGATAATTTTTTCACAGGATAGCAGACTAGTTATGTTAGTTAAACTTTTACAACAAAAAGTTAGAGAGCATAATCCGAGGGCGCCTCGTGTTCGGCTGACCAGCCGTAATATCCCAGCTCGCGCATGGAATCGTCGCTGCGCAGGAAGTGCTTTTGGCTTACCTCGCCGTGCGTGCCCTGGTCGGGAGTTGGGTCGTCCCAGGTCACGTCAACGTGGTACCAAGTGCCGTCGATGCACACCATGTTCCACTGGTGTGCCATGTCCTCACTGCGCACGATGACGCAGGGTACTCCGAGTCGCTCCATAGCAAGCATGAAGGCTTGCGAATACCCTTCGCAGACCGCCGTCGCATTGGCGAACAGGCCGTATGCCGTGTGTGAGGCGCGCATGTCTTCTTGGTCGTAGGCAACGTGCCGCACGAGCCAGTCATGCACGGCGAGCACCTGTGTCGCCGTGTCGGTCTGCGGGTCCACCCAGTCGCATGCCCATGCCGCGCCGTCGGTGAGCAGCTGCTTGTTTTGGGCAATCTCGCTGGGGGAGAGGCGGTATTCTGCCGTGAGGGAGCACACGACGCAGTCCTCGTCGTTTGAGGCGGTGTTGGAAAGAAACGTCGCGCCCATGCTCGCCACATACCCATACCAGGCAGGATCGAGCATGTCGAAGGCCTGGCTGACCTCGCGATAGGTAAGGCGATAGCGCTCGATGCCGTCCAGGCTCGGCGTTCCCTGGTCGAGCAGCTTCTTCCAGAGGTCTTGCGCCAGCGCCAGGCGCGAGGCTTCGTCTGACCCTGCGATTTTGTCGTAATAGCCTTGCGGGACCTGGGCGGGGGCGTCCCAAGAGGAAACGCCGCCCGCGCGTATGGCGTCGTCGTTGCACAGGAAGTAAAGCAGCGTTGCCTGCTCGCTTTCCTTGGTGCGCGAGTCCCAGTACAGGTCGACGTGATACCAGGAGCCGTCGACATTCACGAGGTTCCAATACGTGCCCTCGCCCTCCGGCGCACCGGTGTCACAGAGCACCAAGCAGTCGATGCCGAGCTGGTCGAGCACAAGCTTGTAGGCGTCGGCGAAGCCCTTGCCCACGGCGTTGCCTTCCACAAGGCACCCGTAGGCGCAGAAGGGCGTGGAGGTGCTGCCCGATACGCCCAGGCAGCGGGCCTGCAGGGCCTGTGCTGCGGTAAGCGCCACCTCTTCGTCGCTAACCGCGCTGCTGGCCCGTACCTGGGCGACGACCTCGTCAACTGCGGCGTCTACGCTCTGGGCGTAGGTGGCCTGCAGGTCATCGTCGATGAGATAGCGCAGTTCAAAACCGGTGAGTGTGCATGCATCCTCGTCATCGGCGTTGTCGAGGTAGTAGTACTCGATGCCGCTCACATAGTCGAGCTCGGCGTCTTGCAGCAGCAGGTCGTAGGCCACCAGAACGTCGTCGACGGTGAGCCCCCTGTCGGTGAGACCGTCGACCTTGCCCGAGAAATCCCCGGCAGCCTGAGTGAGCACATCGAGCGCTTCGGACTGGGCGGAAGTGAGCTCGGCATTCGGCCTGCTGTCCTCGGAGGGGCCGCCTTCTTCGCCCGATTCGGCCTGTGTGCCAGTGGATGCGGGCGCCTCGTCGTCCAAGTTGCCATCTGGACTGGTCGACGGGGCGGCCTCCTCGTCCGGCTCGGTTTGCTCGGCGGGAGCGGGTGCCTCGTCACTCAGGCCGTCATACTCCGGTGGCTCGCTGTCGCCCGGCGCCTCATCAAGCGAGCAGCCCGCGGGGATAACGTCGCCCATCAGCTGTGCGGTGACGTCCACCGCGTCGCCCGCCAGCTGCGCGGCAGTATCAGACACGTCGTTTGCCAGGCGTTGCGCCGTCTGGCCAATGCGGTGCAGCTCATCGGGTGCGGCGAGCGTGAAGCCCAGTGCGATTGCTGCTGCCAGTACGAGAGGCCAGGGGCGCATGATTGAGTTACCTGTTCTCGAGGCGCGAAACGAGGTCGCGCAGGATTTCGACGCAGTCGCCCACCACGCTGTAGGTGGCATGCCCGAAGATGGGCGCCTCCGGGTCGGAGTTGATCGCGATGACGCACTGCGCCCCGCCGATGCCGGCCAGGTGCTGGATGGCGCCTGAGACGCCCACGCTCACGAGGAGCCTGGGGGCTACAGACACGCCGGTCTGACCCACCTGGTGGGGGTATTCGAGCCAGCCTTGCTCAACCAGGGGGCGCGAGCAGCCAAGTTTGGCACCGATGAGCTCGGCGAGCCTGCTTGCAAGCGCCAGGTTCTTCTTGGCACCGATGCCGCGGCCCACCACGACGAGTACTTCGGCGTCGGCAACCGAGTCGTCCTGCGGTGCGGCGAGGCGCTCGAGCACCTCGACGTGAGAAGTCACCTCGGCAGGTACGTTTACCTGCTCGATTGTCGCGGTGCGCTCGGGGTCGACGACGGGCGCCGCGAGCACGCCGGGGCGCACCGTCGCC
>USJP01000086.1 GCA_900555105.1 uncultured Coriobacteriaceae bacterium
ACGGCGGGCATGCCAGCGTCGGAGACGAACGCCATACGCTCGCCGGCCATCATGCGGCGCACGAGCCCAGTCGCCTTCTCGGCGATGACGTTCTCGTCGCAGCGCTCAAGCCTTGCCTCCACGCCCAGCGAGCTCAAAAGCTTGCCCGAGACGCGGGTGTCCTCGGCGAGCACGGTGTCGGCCTGGCGCAAGGCCTCAAGCCCGCGGCTCGACAGATCGGCACGGTTGCCGATGGGGGTGCCTACGAGTGTGAGCGATCCTTTGGCCTCTTGCGATGCGCCGATTGTCATGCCGACCTCCCGTTGCCCTGCAGGGCTGCTCAGAACGCGTTTCCTTTCACGCCCCACATTCTACCGTCGGGCATGCCCGTTTGCCCGCCGCTTTGCCCGCCTGCCGACAAATAACGGCAACGTCGGGAGGGTCACAGCACCCACACATTGCAGACGGCTAACTCGTGATATTACGTAAAGGCAGACGAGACTCTTCCCGTCAGCTTGAAGGATCTATTCGAGAGTGGAGGCAACGTGGGTATCATCGGCCTGCTCATCCTCATCCCGCTGGTGGCGGCAGTTCTTTGCCTGCTGGCCCCGGGACGCAGGGTGCGCGAGGCGGTCGTGTACGTTTCGGCCGCCGTCATCATCATCGCCAGCATCACCCTGGCAAGTGCCCATCTCAGGGGCGCGGGCACGTACTACAGGGATAGCATGCCGTGGCTCGATTGGGTGTGCTTCGCCATCGACCTGCTGCTCTGCGCCTACGTTGCCTGGCGTGCTATCAACGCCCGCCGCATGGGCGTGCTGGCGCTCGCATGCATCCAGGCCATTGCGGTGTGCGTGCTTGAGTTCGGCGTTGCGCACAGCGTGCACGTGCTGCGTCCGGTCTACAGCGACACGCTCAGCTCCATCATGGTGCTCATCGTGGGCATCATCGGCAGCGGCATCATCGTGTACGCTTGCGGCTACATGCGTGACTTCCAGCATCATCAAGACGAGCTCGCCGCTCAGGGCAAGGAGTCTGCGCCCGATCGCCAACCTGTCTTCTTCGCGGTGATGTTCGCCTTCCTCTCCGCTATGTTCGGTCTCGTGCTCTTCAACAACCTGATGTGGATGCTCACGATGTGGGAGGTCACCACCGTTTGCTCATTCTTCCTCATCGGCTACACCAAGACGGCGGAGGCCACGGCCAACTCGTTCCGTCAGATCTGGATGAACATGCTCGGCGGTATCGCGTTCACGCTTGCCCTCATCTACATGGGCTCGCAGATGCACACCCTCGAGCTCAGCACCTTCGTGAGCCGCGGCGGCGCCTCTGCCAGCCTCGCCATGCTGCCGCTGGCCCTGCTCGCTTTTGCGGCGCTTACCAAGGCCGCCCAGATGCCTTTCCATACGTGGCTGCTCGGCGCCATGGTTGCGCCCACACCCACGAGTGCCCTTCTGCACTCCTCCACGATGGTCAAGGCCGGCGTCTTCCTGCTGATTCGCCTGTCGCCCCTCATGGGTACCTACCTCGCCACGGGTGGCAACACGACCGTGCTCAACCCCGTGGGCATCTCCGTGATGCTCGTGGGCGCCACCACGTTCCTCGTGTGCTCGCTCATCGCCATCTCCCAGTCCAATGCCAAGCGCGTGCTGGCCTACTCCACGGTCGCCAACCTCGGCCTCATCGTCACCTGCGCTGGCATCGGCACGGCGGCGGCCGTGTGGGCTGGCGTGTTCCTGCTCATCTTCCACGCTGTGGCCAAGTCGCTGCTCTTCCTGTGCGTGGGCACCGCCGAGCACCACATTGGCTCCCGCGACATCGAGAGCATGGACGCGCTTGTCTCCCGCATGCCCAAGCTCGCATGCCTCATGGCGCTGGGCATCTGCGGCATGTTCGTCGCTCCCTTCGGTATGCTCATCTCCAAGTGGGCCGCCCTGGGCGCCTTCATCGACTCGGGCGTGCTTGTGCTCATCGTCATGATGGGCTTCGGCAGCGCTGCCACCTTCTTCTTCTGGGCCAAGTGGCTTGGCAAGATCCTGTGCAACGTTCAGGGTCAAGATAGCCTTGAGAGGGACGTCCACAAGAGCGAGTGGGCGGCACTTGCCGTCATGGCCTTCGGTGTGGTTGCCCTCGCCGTGGCTCTGCCCTATGTGAGCTCGACGATTGTGACTCCCTATGTCAGGCGTCTCGTGGGTGGCTCGATGCTGGCCCCCAGCATGTCCGACCTCACCATCATGGCTGTGAGCGCTGTCATCGTCGTGATCGTGCCGCTCATCGTGGCCTTGCGCGCCAAGAAGCGCTCTGCTGCGGTCGAGATGCCGCATCTGGGCGGCGTGGGCCTGTCGCAGACGAGCTTCGCCGGTGCCCTGGGCGGCGAGGTCTCCACGGCTCAGCGCGCCTGGTACATGGAGTCCATCTTCGACGAGAAGCAGCTTTCTCGCATCGGTTCCATTGTCTGTATCCTCATCGCCTTGGCGGGCATCGCCTGCTCCCTGGGCCTCAGCTACGTCTTCATCAACCTCATGGGGAGCGTGATCTAAATGGCCCTCACCATTGTGGCGGTGTGCGCCTTCATCATCTTGGCGCCCGTGCTGGGTTGCCTTCTGGCTGGCGCCGACCGCATCATCACGGCCCGCATGCAGGGCAGGCGCGGCCCGGTTCTGCTGCAGCCCTATTACGATATGCGCAAGCTTCTTGAGAAGGACGCCAGCCGACTCGACCCTGTGATGACCTGCCTGGTCGTGTTGGCGCTTCTCGCCGCCATCGTCGCGGGCGCCGTTTTCTTCTGCGGCGGCAACTTCCTGCTGTGCGTCTTCCTCATCACGCTGTCGAGCCTGTTCTTCATCCTGGCGTGCTACCTGTCGCCCTCTCCCGTGGCACAGACCGGCGCCCAGCGCGAGATCCTGCAGGTCATGTCCTACGAGCCCATGGTGCTCTTCGTGGGCGTCGCGCTCTACCTCACCACCTCCGCCACTCAGGGCAAGGGTTCCTTCGATGTCTCCTCGCTCTTTGCCGGCGACGCCACCCTGGCCGTGTGCATGCCCCTCATCTTCCTGGGCTTGCTTTTCGTGCTTACCATCAAGCTGCGCAAGTCGCCCTTCGACCTCTCCATGGCGCACCACGCTCACCAGGAGCTCGTCCGTGGCGCCACCACCGAGATGAGCGGCCGCGTGCTGGCCATCGTCGAGGTCACGCACTGGTACGAGAATGTGCTCTTCTTGGGCTGGGTCGGCATGTTCTTCATCAATGCCAACCCGCTGTCCATCCTGCTTGCTATCGTTGTCGTCGCTATCGTCTGGTTCATCGAGATCCTGATCGACAACAACTTCGCCCGCGTCAAGTGGCAGGTCATGCTCAAGGGCGCCTGGGGCGTGGCGCTCGTGGCCAGCATCGTCAACTTCTCGCTGTTCTACTATCTGAGCAGCGGCGTCATCATCTTCTAGGAGGGGGCACATGTCTTTCGCAAGCAAGTCCCCGTGGCTCATCCACTACGACGGCGCAAGCTGCAACGGCTGCGACATCGAGGTCCTGGCGTGTCTCACGCCTCTCTATGACGTGGAGCGCTTCGGAATCATCAACACGGGCAACCCCAAGCACGCTGATATCTTCCTGGTCACCGGCTCGGTCAACGAGCAGGCCGAGGGCGTCATCAAGCAGATTTACGAGCAGATGGTCGAGCCCAAGGTCGTTGTGGCCGTGGGCATTTGCGCCTGCTCGGGCGGCATTTTCCACGATTGTTACAACGTCATTGGCGGCGTGGACCAGGCGATTCCCGTCGATGTGTACGCTCCCGGGTGCGCGATTCGCCCCGAGACCCTCATCGACGCGGGGGTAGAGGGCATTGGCGTGCTGGAAGAGAAGCGCGCGAAGCTTGCGGAAGCTCGAAAGGGGGCTTAAGGGCAATGCAAATGGCTCAGCATTTCGAAGACATTTCGATTGACGATATCCTCAGCGTCGCAGAGCGCGAGCATGAAGCGCATTCTCGTTTCGTGCAGGTGCTTTGCATTAATGGCGAAGAAGGCATCGATCTGGTGTATTCCTATCAAAAAACGGCCGATCGGGGCTATGCGGTGCATAACTATCGCGTGCATGGCGTGAAGCCCGAAACGCATATTCCTTCGGTTACGAAGTTCTACCTCGTTGCGTTTCCCTTTGAAAATGAGGCGCACGACCTGTTCGGCGTGCAGGTGGACGATATCACCATCGATTTCAAGGGCGGCTTCTACAAGGTCGCCATGGATAAGCCCATGACGGTTATTTCTCCCGCTCAGAAGGCGGCGCGTGAAAAGGCTGCGAAATTGGCCGCCGCAAAGGCCACCAAGGCTGCAAAGGCCGCTCAAGAGGCCGCCTCGAAAGCCGAAACTGCGGCGGGCGAGGGCGCCCGGGCCGCAGCTGCTATTGATTGGGAAGCCGAGCGCGCGAAGGTCGAGGCCAAGTGCGCGAATCTGCCCGAAGACAAAGCCGCGAAAGTGATGGCGGCATTTGAGGCGAAGGTGCGCGCCGCCCAAGGCGACGCGTCTGCGAAAGGCGGTGAGTAGCATGGGCAAGGCGACCGTGATTCCTTTCGGCCCGCAGCACCCTGTGTTGCCCGAGCCTTTGCATTTGGACCTCGTGGTTGAAGACGAGCACGTTATTGAGGCTATTCCGCAGATCGGCTTCGTGCATCGCGGATTGGAGAAGCTCGTCGAGACGCGCGACATCCACCAGTTCATCTATGTTGCAGAACGCATTTGCGGCATTTGCAGCTTCGGCCACTCGCTCGGTTATGCCGAGACCGTCGAATCGCTCATGGGCGTGGAAGTTCCCAGGCGCGCGCAGTACCTGCGCGTGATTCTGCACGAGCTGTCCCGTGTGCATTCACACCTTTTGTGGCTGGGCCTCGCCGCCGACGCCTTCGGCTTCGAGAGCC
The DNA here is from genome assembly GCA_900555105.1 of uncultured Coriobacteriaceae bacterium. GTDB lineage: Bacteria > Actinomycetota > Coriobacteriia > Coriobacteriales > UMGS124 > UMGS124. The sequence goes on from USJP01000086.1 coordinate 4,889, forward strand.
TGTTCATGCATTGCTGGCGTTTGCGCGAGCGCGTGCTCGACATTTTCGAGGCCACCACGGGCGGCCGCGTGATTCTGTCGTACGTGCAAATCGGCGGAGTCGTGCGCGATATTGATGCCGACACGCTTCGTTGGATTTGCGACAAGCTCGATTCCATCGAGGGCGAATATAAGGAAATCTGCGCGACCTTCCTGAAGGATTCCTCGGTGCGCAGCCGTTTGGACGGGGTTGGCTACCTGAGCCAGCAGCAGGCTTCCGAGCTGTGTATGGTCGGTCCGTTCGCTCGTGCGAGCAACGTGCCGTACGACTGCCGCGTTTTGGGCCATGGCGCCTATGGCGAGCTGAGCGATTTCACGCCCATCACGTCTACCGGCGGCGACTGCCTCGCCCGCGCCGAGGTGCGTTGCGCGGAAGTGAACCAATCTATCGCCATCGTCAAAGAGCTCGCCGCCAAAATCCCCAACGACGGCATCGGCGAGAAGAGCAAGCTCAAGCCTGCGGCTGGCGCCCAGGCGTGCAACGTGCTCGAGCAGCCTCGCGGCGAATGCTATTACTACGCGCTGGGCAACGGCACAGCAAACTTGGAACGCATGCGCATGCGCACGCCCACCACGCAGAATCTTGCTGGCATGGTGAAAGCGCTCGAAGGGTGCGATTTGGCAGATGTTCCTAATATCATTTTGACGATCGACCCGTGTATCAGCTGTTCGGAAAGGTAGGGCAATGGGAAGCTTCAAACTGGGGAAGATGACCCTGCGCTCGCTGTTCGGCAAACCTGAAACGGTCATGTACCCGCTCGAAAAACGCGACATTCCCGCAGGCCATCGTGGCACGGTGGAAATCGACATGGCAAAGTGCATTCTGTGCGGTATTTGCGTGAAACGTTGTCCGTGCTCGGTCATCGAAGTCGATAAGGCCGCCGGAACGTGGTCCATCAACCATTTCGGCTGCATTCAGTGCGACACGTGCGTGCGTGAATGTCCGAAGGGCGCGCTTTCCATGAGCATGGAATTCCCGCACGTTGCGCCCGTGAAAACGCGCCAGGTCGAAAGCAAGCCTGAGCCTACGCCCGAAGAGCTTGCCGCTGAAGCTGCCAAGAAGGCCGAACGCGAGGCGCGCATCGCCGCCGCGAAGGCCGCAAAGGCCGCTCAAGAAGCCGAAAGCGCGAAGGAATAACTCAAGCGCCGCCCCCGATGATTCTTGAATCTCCGGGGGCGGCTTGCGTTTGCTAAGAGGGTCGGAAGCGGCGCTTTCGGCGGATCCCGCTTTTCTTGAAGGCGTGGCTATTTGGCGCCCCTCTCTTTCGCGATTCAGCTCAGAAGTTTTCCTGCACTAATTTCAACAGCTGTGTGCCAGATGTTTGAAAACGCGGTATAGTGCGCTTTTATATGAAATCGCTTGTGTAGAATGATTTTCGCTCGCCACGGCGAGCTTAATTTGGTTTTCAGCAGTGGAAGTTGGGCTATGAGCGACGAAAAAGAGAAACGACCTTCATGGGATACGCCTGAAAGCGAAGTGACCAATCGCATTTTCACGGCGGCGAATGTGGTGTCGTTCATTCGTTTGTGCATGGTGCCCGTGTATTTGGTGCTGCTGCTCGATGGCCACGATATTCTGGCAACGTTCATTTTCGCGCTTGCCGCTTCCACCGACTTCATTGACGGCCAGCTCGCTCGTCGCACGCATACCGTCTCGAGGCTCGGCCGCCTGCTTGACCCCGCTGTCGATCGTGCGCTCATGGTGTTTGGCGTGGTTGGCCTGTTGCTCGTGGGGCGCCTGCCGGTATGGATTGTGGCGCTTGTGATCGCTCGCGACCTGCTGCTGATTGTTGGCGGCGCATACTTAGGTGCTCGCTACAAGGCGCGCGTTGCCGTTATTTTCCCTGGTAAAGTTGCTACCACGCTGCTGTTCGTGGGTTTTGCGGGCCTGCTTTTGAACTGGCCGCTCGTTGCGGGCCTTGCCGTATGCGA
>USJP01000087.1 GCA_900555105.1 uncultured Coriobacteriaceae bacterium
GGCCTCGGCGGGCTGCTGGGCCACGTCGGCGACAGGTCTGTCCTCAGCCTCGGCGTAGGGGCTCAGCTCGCCACCCGCCAGCTTGTCCATCTGGGTGAATATCTTGGCAGCCTGGGCGCGAGTCGCCGTGCCCTGCGGCAGCAGCAGCGGCTTTGCGTCGCCCACAAATCCGGTGAGCACGCCCGACGCACCGCACCACACCATCGCGTCGCGAGCCCAAGGTGAGACCGCCCACGTGTCCGAGGCGGCATTGAAGGAGGCCGAGGGCGGGTTGGCCGTCTTGACGCCGGCCCACTTGGCGAAGCGGTAGGCCATCGTGGCGAGCTCCTCGCGGGTCACCTCGTTGTCGGGCAGGAAGCACCCGGCGTTAGGGCCGGAGGTGTAGCCGGTGACGATACCCTTGGACATGCACCAGGCCACGGCCTCATAAGCCCAGTGGCCCTGAACATCCCAAAGCGCACCGGACGAGCAGGCAGGGCTGCCAGCGACGCGCCACAGCACGGTAGCCACCATGGCGCGGGTCACCGCGGAGTCGGGCTCAAAGTAGCCCGTGTAGTAGATACCGGCGTCGTCCTTCAAGCCGGTCATGAGGCCGCGCTTTGCCGCCTGGGTCACCCAGTCGGTGTACCACTCGCCCGCTGGCACGTCCTTGAAGCTCGTGGGCGGCACCTGCTCCCACTTGGCGTAGAGCGTGAGGTTGCCCTTCACAGCCGAGTTGAAATCATAAGACCTGGCAAGACCCTTGTCGGCATACCAGCCCTTGAAATAGAAGCCCGACTTCGCGGGGTCGGCAGGCCTGGATGCCTTGGCGCCGTACGTGACGGACTGCGCCTTCACGGACGCGCCGCCGTTCGAGTTGAAGGTCACCGTGTACCTGTTGGGTGCCCACTTGGCATAAAGCGTGATGTTGCCCTTAACCGGCGCATTAAAGTTGTATGCCTTCGTCAGTCCCTTGTCGGAATACCAACCCTTGAAGGTGTGACCGGCGCGCGTGGGGTTGGCAGGCTTGGACACTGCCTTGCCCTCTTCCACAGAGGCCGTCGTCTGGGAGCATGTGCCTCCGTTGGCGTTGAAGGTCACCGTGTACGTTGCGGGGTAGCGCCACTTTGCATACACGGTCTTGTTGGACGTGATGGGCACCTTGAAATCAAACGGCGTGGTGCAAGAGCCGGTGGTGTACCAGCCGTCAAAGACATAGCCGCCACGCGTGGGGTCAGCAGGCTTCTTGAGCGTGTCTCCGCTCCTCACCTTCTGCGTCGAAATGACGTCGACATCATAGTTCCACCTGTTATATGTGCCAAAGGTGACGGTGTAGTACCGATAGGCAACGGGGGTGGTGACGGACTCCAGGATGCTTCCGCCGCCCACGCTCGCACTCAGCGTGAAGCTGCCCGGCGCCTTGCCGCTCACCGTGACGGTCTTCGGATTGAAGCTTGCCGCCGAGGAGCCGTCGAGCGACCAGGTCACACAGCTGTCGTCAATCTTCGACACCCAGCTCGCATAGGTGCCGCCGATGTGCGCGAACAGGCCGAAGCGCTGCGACTCGCCGACACCCAGGCTCTCGTTTGCGGCAACGATGCTCGTACCAGCCGCGTTGACCGGGTACACCGAGAACGTGGTGCCCAGCTCTGCAAGGGCGGAGGACATGTAGTTGACGTCCATGACCAGCGTCTTGTCGGCATGCTTGTATGCCGGGGAGGCGGCAGTCGTGCCAAAGCACTGAACCCAGAACGTGCGACCCGACACCGTGACGCAGCCGATGCCGATGGAGGTGCTGTCCGAGCTCAGGATATTCGCCTTGTGGCCCGAGGAGTTCATCCACTGATTCATGACGTCCTGAGCCGTTGTAGAGCCCACAGCGATGTTCTCGCGGGTCATCTTGGCGCTGGCAGTGAAGCACTTCTGACCCGTGGGGCGCGTGTGGTCGAACGCGATGGAGGTCTCGGCGGCGCGCTGCATTGCGACCGCCAAGAGGTCGGTATCCATCGTGAGCGCGGACAGTCCCTGCTTGGCGCGCTCCTGATTCACCAGGTCGAGCACTTCGAATGCCTTAGAGTAGCTTACCTGCGCCTCCACGGACAAGGTGCCGTCGTACTTGTAATAGCCGTCGGGCTGTTCGTCGAGATACGAGGGGTAGCTGGGGGTGAAACCGCAGCCAAAGAACGCCTCGTTGGAGACAAACCTGAGGTCGGAGCCAAAGGGGAAGCCCGTGATGGGCGCGTAACGGAACGCATACCTATAGATGTACTTGAGGTTCTGCCCGCCTGTTACACGTACAAGCTGCTTGCAGTCGCCAAACGCGCCGTAGTTGATCTGCACCAGGCTCGAAGGCAGGTCGATGCTGGTGATGGCCGAACCAGCGAAGCACGCGTTGCCAATAGTGCGCAGGCTCGACCCCAACGTGACGCTTGCCAAGTTCGGACAGCTGAAGAAGCACTCCCAACCTGCGCATTCGCCCAGCTCGGTCACGTTGTTGCTGATACGGACGCTGCGGAGCTGGTCGCAGTTGGAGCAGATGTAGCCCTGCACGCACGTCACCGAGTCAGGCATGTCAAGGCTCTGGATGGCCGTGCCGTACAGGCAGTACTGCTCCATCCTAGCAAGGCCTTGGGGCAACACGATGTTGGAGAACGTGGCGTTGTTGCACATCGCGTAGGAACCGATGGTCGTCACGCCAGCCGGCACCGTGTATGTGCCGCCGCCCAGATTAGACGTCTGGGCGTAGAGGATGGTGCCGTCGCGGGAAAGCAGGGCGCCGTTCACTACCTTGTAGTTCTTAGCATTGGAGGGAACCACGAACGTCACGGCCGGGCAACCGCCGCACGGGTTGTAATGCTCCGTCACTTGATAAGTATTGCTGCCCGATATCACGTTGCCCACGTACACCATGGGCTCAAGGTTGACGTTCAGCGTCAGCTTCGTGAGGAGCGAGTTACGAAACGCGTCGTGCCCGAGCGTCTTCACGTTTTGGGGAATGACGAACGACGTGATGGGCGTGTTCTCAAATGCGCACTCACCGATGCTCACGAGCTGGGAGTTCGAGGGAAACGTGACTCGGGAGACCTTGGTGTAGCTGAAGCACGAGGCACCGATCTCTTTGATGGTGGCAGGGAACGCGACCGAGGTCACCGTCTTAGGCAGGCCGCCGCCGTAGAAGTTCACGCCGTATATCTGCTTGCCGTCGAGCTTTGCCGGCAGCGTGATGGAACTCGCCGAACCGTAGTAGCCGTCGAGGACGTAGACCGTGTTGCCGTTGTCATCCTTGGACTCGTAGTAGCTCCAATCCCCCGAGTACACCGTGGCCGAGTAGGCGACGGGGACATTGGCCGCAGAGTCGTCGGCCGAGCCGTAGCCCATGGGGGCAGAGCTCCCCTCAGGCTCCGTGTCGGCTGCAACGTCGTATTCGGGCACCTGAGAAGGGTCGCTCGTGACAGAGCTGCCAGCCGGGAACATCTGAGATGAGGCGCCCGCATCCTCACGGCTGGCCGCGTCGCCAATAAGCGCCTGTGGGGAGGCGACATCGGGCCCGGGGATGAAGCCGGGGTCCGCGGCAGAGGTTATATCCGATGCTGATGCGTCGGCACCGGGTTCAGGGTCCGCAGAGCCGGCGGTGCTGATTTCAGAAACGGCAGAGCCAGCGACATCTGGCTTGGAGATGACAGGGTCAGCAATGCCGGGCTCGGAGACGGTAGAATCCGCGGCATCGGGCTCGGGGGCAGCCGAATCTGTGGCGCCGTCGGCCACATCCGTCCGTGAGATGTCGGTATCGGACCCGGAAGCGGGGTCGGGGCTTACAACATCGACCAGCCTTTCTACCTGGGAACTCGCATCCACCTTCACCTGCGACGTAGCAGGTTCCTCCGCCCAGGAAGGCGAGCTCAGGACCCCAAGACACAAGGTGACAGCCAGCCCGGCAACAAACACCGCAAGTAGCCGGCGAGCCGCTCCCCCAACACGAAACGCATCCACGCGAACCTCCAATCGCTCACAACAACACGCACTTTGCCGGCGCACATGATACGCCACAGCGAAACCGTGGAATCGTAAAGAATGTAAACCGGCAAGGAGCGTGGGGCCGATCAGTTTAACGGCTCGAAAAAAGACACCCTCGTCCCTTAATTGGGCTGTCCGCCCACATTTCTCTTTGGCTCCGAATCCGGAGGCAAGTGGCGCGAGACGGCGTGGCCGCCCTCCCCAAACGCAAAAAGCCCGCCGGGCATGGGGTGCTCCCCTGCCTGGCGGGCCAGTGCGCGGTATCGGTGTGCGGCTTCTTACTTCGCGAAGAGCCTGCCGACGCCTGAGATTCTGTCGTAGTTGTAGTTGGTGGAGTTGTACAAGGTCGTGATGTAAACACCGCCCGAGGGAAGCGCCTGGATGATCTGGTCATTGCCCAGGTAGATGGCCACATGACCCGGCCAGAACACGAGGTCGCCACGGCTCATCTGCCACTTGCTGATGCGCTGGATCTTGCCGTAGTTCCACAGGTTGTTGGCGTCGTGGCTGTGCCAGCCGTCGCTGCCCGAATCCCAGTGGCAGATGGGGTCGAAGCACTTGATGTAATCGTCGTCCTTGGTATCCATACCCACGGCGTAGCAGCACTGCATGACGAGGCCCACACAGTCCACGCCCACACCCGGCGCGCACGCGTAGTTCCACACGTACGAGGTGCCCAAGTACTCATAGGCGCGCGCGATGAAAGCCTCGACGCAGTCTTGACGCGTGGCGGCCGCACCGATGCGCGAGGGAGTCATGTACGACAGGATGCCGCGCGAGGGGCTGTGCGGAGAGACGTTGTAGGTGCTCACCTGGTACATGTCACTGGGGTTCTGCCAGCCAATCTTGCCCGAAGGAGCATAGAGGATGCGCTGGGCACGATAGTCCTCGTGACCCTCGGGGTCGATAACCTTGGCGTAGAACCAGTAGTAGTCCTCGGCCGGCAGGGTCACGCTCAGCGACTCGCCGCCCATCTGGGAGCCAACCAGGGTCGCGGAGCCCTCGGCCCAGCCGCGCTTCCAGGTGTACTTGAACGAGTAACCCTCAGTGCTCGGGGCGTCGAGAATCGCCGCAACGACCCAACTCGCGTCGCCGGCGGAGCCGACCTTGGCTCTCTCGAGCTTCCATACCTGAACAACGCTCGACGCCATGCGGGCCGTACCGTAGGCATCGGTGACCTTTACGTACACGGTGTATTTACCAGGGGTGTCGAAATCCAGGTTCACAGAAGAGCTGAACGTGGCATCGCCCGTCCACGTGCTGCCATCAGAGCAGACCCAGGCAAACTGGTACGTAAGCCCCGAGCCGGAACCCGAGACGTTAGCCGTGGCCCGCGTGGAACTGCCGGCCTTGAGGTAGGCGTTTGCCGTGCTCAGGCCGGAAAGCGACCAGCTAGCCTGCTGCATCGTGGCACCCGCCAGCACATCGCGCGAAAGCACGGTGATCATCTTGGCAGCCTGGGCACGGGTGGTGGCCGCCTGCGGGTTGAGCAGGGCGACGCCCGTGGTGGTGTCGCCCGTCAAGATGCCAGCGGCGTTTGCCCACTCCATGGCGTCGGCGGCATACTCGCTCACCTGATCTGAATCGTAGAAGCCCGAGATGTCCGCGCTGCCCGACCCCTTGCCGCAGCGCTGGGCGAAGCGGTAGAGCATGGTAGCGAAATCCTCACGCGTGATGGGGTCGCCCACGCCGAACTTGCTGGTAGCAAAATAGCCGGTAGAGATGCCGTTCTCATAGGCCCATTCAACGGCAGCCGTGTACCACTGCCCCGTCTCGACGTCGGAGAAGTGCAAGGTCGAGCTCGATGCGGAGCCCTTGGCATAGCGATAGAGAATGGTCACAACCTGCTCGCGCGAAATACCGTCGTTGGGGCCGAACAGGCCGTCGGCGGAATAGCCGCTCATGAGGCCATTGTCCACCACGTAGTCGATATAGCCGCCCTTGACGTACCAGGAGTCGACAGGCGTATCGGGAAAGCGCGCCTCGTGCTTGTTGTCCTCGCCAGCAAGGGAGTCAATGGCCGTGCCCACCTTGACCGGGGCAGTCGCGACATAGGCGCTCAGGGCATCGCCGGCCTGCCCAAGCACGTCGGCAAGGACGCTGCGCGCGGAGACCACGGAGGCAGCAGCGGCATCCGAAGCGTCAGCGTTGTCATCTGCAGGATTAAAGACGCCAGCGAGCATCTGGGTTGCGGCCTCGCCAAGCCAGGCAAAGTCATAGTGCTCGAAATCCGAGGGCAGGGCAAGCTCCACCACGACGATGGGCATTCCGTCCTGCGCCGCAGGAAGCTCGCAGGCAAGCTCCCCAGCGGCGAGGTTGGCGTGCACCTCAAGAAGCAGGTCGACGCCAGCCTCTTTGGCAAGAGCGATGCGGGCGGCGAGCTCATCTTGAGCAGAAGCGCCAGAAGCAGCTGCCTGTGAGCCCGAACGAAGCATGCTGACGCTCAGGCCCTGGGCATCCTGCACGGAGCGCGCAAGCTGCTGGGCAAGCGCAAGTGTGAGGTCGGCCTCAGTGAGATCGCCCAGAGCCGTACCTGCATGCTCACCGTCATGGGCGGCGTCGAGTGCGACCTTGAGCGCGACACCCTCAGAGGCACGCGCAGGAGCAGCGGCGACAAGAGCCTCGGAAAGCGTGGCATAGGCCGTCTTGCCCTCGGGCGTCACCACGTAGTACTTGAGCGTGCAGGCGCCGGCGAGCTTGGAGTCAGCAGGCGCATCGGGAGCGGAGGGGTTCTCCGGCTGGCCAGGCTTGGTGGGCTCGCCGGGCTGGGTGGGGTCCGTCGGCGCCGCAGGATCAGTGGGCTCAGCAGGCTCGGCCGGGTCTGTCGGCTGACTGGGGTCGGTGGGGTCCGTCGGCGTTATGGG
>USJP01000088.1 GCA_900555105.1 uncultured Coriobacteriaceae bacterium
GCTGGCGATGCCGCGGAGTCGGACGATGAACGGGCTGCTGCCGAGCCCGATGCAACAAAGGCAGGCGAGGGGCGATGAGCCTGTGCTTGTTCTGTCGCACAGATGCACGCGCGGCGGGGTCTGCGGGTGGGGCGGCTGGCCTGGAGCCGCCGACTCGCCCTGTGCGCAGGCAGTTCCGCAACGAGTGGAAGTACTATCTCTCCTTGTGGGACGCCGATGCCCTGCGTGCCAGGATTGCGGCGGCCGTGCCGCATGACGAGCATGCGCCCGAGGGTGGCTACGCCATTCGCAGCCTGTACTTCGACGACTACTGGGACAGTGCCTACCACAACAAGATCGACGGCGTGCAATACCGCACCAAGTGGCGCGTGCGCATCTACAACTGCTCGGATGCCACCATCAAGCTGGAGCGCAAGGTGAAGGACGGCGCGTACATCTACAAGCAGTCTGCCCGTCTCAGCCGCGAGGAGTTCGAGCGCATCATCGACGGGGACTATGCGTTTCTCCTGGACAGTCCCCAGAACCTCTGCCGCGAGTTCTATGTGGCGTGTGTGAGCCGGGTCATGCGTCCCAAGGTCATCGTCGACTACGAGCGCGAGCCGTTCGTCTTCGACGCGGGCACCGTGCGCATCACGTTCGACTCCAACCTGCGCGCCGCCGCCGCGACGGGCGACATCTTCAACCCCGACCTGCCCACCTACGACGTGCTGCCATACGGCAAGACGATCATGGAGGTCAAGTTCACGGAGTTTTTCCCGCAGTTCATCCGTGAGATGCTGCCCCCAGGTGCCCAAGACTTGTCGGCCATCTCCAAGTACGTGCTGTGCTACGAGCAGATGCACCATCGCTCCGACGTCCTCTCCATGCTCACTAAGTCCGAAAAGGCCTGGTAAAGGCCATATAGATAGGGCAATCTCGACGCGCTTTTAGATTTGAAAGGAAATGCCTCTGATGAGCTTCCAAGACTTCTTCAAGAACTCCGTGTGGGAGGACTTCCTCTCGCGCCAGGCCGTCACCTCCTCCACGCTCACCTCGATGATCGTCTCGCTGCTTGTGGCCCTGGCGCTGGGACTCTTCATTTACGTCATCTACCGGCGGTTCTTCGGCGGTGTGGTGTTCTCGCGCTCCTTCGCCACGACGCTTGTGGGCATGTGCGTGCTCACCTGCATGGTGACGCTGGCCATTTCCACGAACGTCGTCATCTCGCTGGGCATGGTGGGCGCCCTCTCGATCGTGCGCTACCGTACCGCCGTCAAGGACCCGATGGATCTGCTCTATCTCTTCTGGGCCATCACCGCAGGCATCACGGCGGGAGCGAGCCTCTATGCGCTCGCTGCAATCTCGAGCGTCGTGATGGTGGCCGTGGTGTGGGTGCTCTACGTGCGCCAGCAGTCTGGGTCCATCTTCCTCATGGTGGCCCACTACGAGGGTCAGCGCGCCGGCGATGAGATCCTGCGCCGCATGGGAGGCACGAAGTTCCAGCTCAAGAGCACCACGCTGCGCAAGGGCGTGACGGAGATGATCGTCGAGGTGTTCTGCAAGAACAACGAGACGGCGTTCGTCGAAAAAATCGAGGCCATCGAGGGCGTGAACGACGTGACGCTGGTCCAATACAACGGCGAGTACCATGGCTAACGTGGCGCCCGAATGCGCTGCGGGCGCGCTTGGCGAAGACTCATGCGCGTCCAGTGCGCAGCGCCTTCGCACGCCTTGCCGTAGCGCGACCGAGCGCATGGGGGATGGATCGGCGGCCGCCACGGGCGACATCGCTGACAGAGATGCCGAAGGAGCGGAGCACGACAGTGCTTGCGTTTCCGATGGGGCGGAGGACACCGCGACCGGAGGCGCTAGCGGAGATGCTGGAATCATGGCGCGCGATGGTTCGGATGCGTTTGGCGGGCGCCGCCGTGGCGATTCTGAGCGCGCGAAATCGCATATGTCTGGCGGCAAGCGTCGTTTTCGGCTGCCGTTGTCGGCAGTCGTTATCTGTGTGTGCCTCGTGGTCGTGGCGGTCTCGCTTGTTGTATATGTCGACTCGTTGAGTTTCACGGTGCGGCCTACCTATGCCTCGGCGGATTCGAATCCTCTTATGGGATTTGCCGCCGCTGCCGACGACAAGAGCGCAGCCGAAAACGAGCAGCTTGTCTATATCGACGTCACCTGGGCCGAGTGGGAGCCTGAGGAGGGCACTTTCGACATCGCCGCGCTAGAGAAGAAAAACAACATCGCCCGCTGGCGTGCCGAGGGCAAGCATGCCGTACTGCGCTTTGTGTGCGACGTCCCCGGCAGCGAGGCCCATCGCGACATCCCCCAGTGGCTCTACGAGCAGACCGGCGACGGGGTGGACTACGACAACGCGTATGGCAAGGGGTATGCGCCCGATTATTCCAATGCCGCGTTTAGGGCGGCCCATGCCCGCGCTATCGCGGCGCTCGGCGCCTGGGCGAGCCAGGACACGTTCGTCTCGTATGTGGAGCTGGGAAGCCTGGGTCACTGGGGCGAGTGGCACACGCTTGAGGAGTCGGGCGTTCCCGCCATGCCCGAGGAGCGCGTCTGCCGGGAATACTATTCCCAATATCAGAGCGCATTTCCGCAAGCGCGCCTTTTGACCAGGCGAAACTATGCCTTGAGCGTCGATAGCGGGGCGGGCGTGTACAACGACATGACAGGCTCGTCCGACGACACGCTCGAGTGGCTTGCCTGGCAGTTGGCGGGCGGCTCGCAAGAGGTCGCCGATTACGAGATTGCCTATTCTCCCGTTGAGGACATTTGGCGCACCGCGCCGGTGGGAGGCGAGTTCACGAGTTCGCTTGACATGGGCTACATGCTGGGCGACAACATCGTCCAGACGCTTAACCTGCTGCGTTCCTCGCACATGACCTTCATCGGCCCACATTATCCCAAGGGGGAGTATGCCGAGAGTGCAGGCGCGCATATGGTGAGCGGCCTCTTGGGGTACCGCCTTTGGGTGTCGGAGCTTGACGTGCGTTTCGATGCGCTTACGCGGTGCTGGGACATCACCATGAAGTGGAGAAACGACGGTGTCGCCCTGCTCTATGCCGACTGGCCTGTCACGCTCGAGCTGCGTGATGCGTCCGGCGAGGTGGTCTATGACGCTGCGCTGCCCCTGGTATTGTCCGACCTTTGCGACGGTGAGGAGTTCACGGTCAAGGCGTCCGTGCCGTTTGACCAGCGCTATTGGGACGGCTTCACCATCGGCGTCGGCATCACCGACCCGTTCACGGGTGACTACGCCGTGCGGCTTTCTAGCGACACCCCCTACCTGCCCGACGGCCTCAACGTCCTGTACGAGGAGCCTGCCCGCTAGACGAGATGAACGGGCGGTTCCTTCCCGGCGGTGGCGTTGGGCAGTTCGGACAATGGGCGACGCGGCCAGGCTCCAATGGAGGACTTGGCCGCGTTGTCCGACGTTACTTTTTCGCTACCAGATGCGCCCGGAAACCCTTCTGGGCAGCGAGCTGTTCAATCGCAAAACCTGCCGCCTCCACAAGCTCGCGGAATTCCCCCATCTTCAGTATGCGCACATCGCCATGTCCGGCCAGGCGTGCGAGCGGCAGTTCGAAGGTGTTTATGAGCCAAACCGCAATGTCGTTTGACGTATAGTCGCGCAGAATGAGCTTGCCGCCGGGGCGTAGCACGCGATGGGCTTCGCGCAGAAAGGCACCCGGATTGGGATAGTGGTGGAAACTGTTGGCGCATAGGACCGCATCGAAGCTCCCATCGCCGAAGGGCAGGTTCTCGGCGTCGCCCACTATGAATTCGGCGTTTGGAAGCCTTTTCGATTGGGCGACCTCAATCATCGCCGGCGTGATGTCGAGGCCTACGAAGTGTTTTTCGGGGTACTTCTTGGAGAGAAGTTCAATGACAGGGCCCGTGCCGCAGCCCACGTCGAGCACGTTATCGAAGGGATCACGCTCGAGCTCTGTCAGCATGGGCGGATAGTCGTCCTTGCATATCTCGTAGATGCCCGCATGATTGGTCTCATATATCTTCGCCGCCTTGGTGAACTCCCTGATAGAGAGCTGCTTGTACTGGTCGGGTGTCATCGCTGCTTCTCTTTCCGAAAAATGTTATCCGTGCATAACATTCTAACAGAACTTCCGTACGGTTCCCCCTGGCTCTGCGCGTTGTCACGGACAACGCAGACTGGCTCCATTGACTGGACTACAGAATGCTATACATGCTTTACAAATGAGGGTTTGCCGAGCTAGACTGCCTGTGAAGCAACGGGCGCGAAAGGCGGTGGACCATGGCTGTTGCGGTGATGGAAAGTGAGCCTCGGGCAGGAGCAACGGCCCAGATAAACGCACGGTTGAACCCTGCGCTCAAGCAACGCGGCGACGAGGCGCTGTTGGGAGCGGGACTGTCGCCTTCGCAGGCAATCCGCGCGCTATGGGAACTTGCCGCGCGCAATGTCGACAACCCTGAAGCGATTCAGAGGGCGCTTTTTCCCGAGAGGACTGAGGCGCAGGAGGCCAATTTGAGTGCCGCACAGTGCCGCCGTGCCGAGGCGATTGGCAAGGGGGCGCGCGTTGTTGAGGACGCATATCAGTCAATGGGGGTCGTTCTCGCGCCCTCTTCTACTGTGGGCCTTTCCTATGATGAGCTGCAGGATTTGGCGTATCAGGAGCGGTACGGCGAGCTGATGGGGTGGGAGTCGTGAGCGTGCCCTGGCGCTCGATTGTTGTGGACACCAACATATGGCTTGACTACTTTTTGGGATTGAGAGCCGGTTCCCAGCAGGCCCGTGAGCTGCTCGACGCCGCAAATCGCGCAGGCATCGAGTTGCTGTACGCGGTCACGAGCACAAAAGACCTGTTCTATCTCATAAGCGCCGACTTTAAAAGGAACTATCGCCTGCAATTCGGGAATGAGTCGCCTGAAGTGGGGGCGCAGGCGGCGGGCGAGGTGGCCTGGAGTTGCCTCTCGGTCATGGATGAGATTGCGACTGCGGTGGCGTGCGATCAAGCGGATGTGTGGATGGCCCGCAAACAACGGTGCCTGCATGAGGATTACGAGGACAACCTTGTCGGGGCGGCGGCGCAGCGCGCCCATGCCGATTGCCTGGTGACCAACGACCAAAACCTTCTCAAGCACAGCCCCGTCGCTGCCCTTTCCTGCGCCGATGCGCTGGCATATCTGCAGGCGCTTGAACCTGCGGACAGCTTGCGATAGCGGGGCCCGTTCGCCGTTCTCCATGCCTGACAATCGAGCCAAACTGTCAGGCTGCGAGCGCAGCGGATGATGGCGCTTCCGAATTCTCGCGTTGTACACTCCGCATAAGCCCAAAGGGAGGGGCTCGCGCGGGGGGAGACCGCGCGTACAACGAGGAGAGGGAGAACATCATGGAAATGTCCCGCAGGGGTTTTGTTGCTGGTGCCGCCGGCATGGCCGTTGCCACGATGGGCGCCACCGTTGCGTTTGACGCCGACGGCAAGGTCGTCAGCCAGGCGCACGCACTTGACGCCCACCCCGACGTGCCCGCCAAGGCCGGCATCGACGGCGTGACCCAGCTTGACCAGCTTGACGCGATGTGTCCCGAGTGGGTCGACCCCACCACGTATCGCTACCCGCTTACCGACCTCACTACCATCGAGATGTGCGACGAGGACGTCACCTTCGACGACGGTACCGTCATCCCGGCCGTGTATGTGAACCTGCGCAACCGTATCAACCACATGGGCAAGGGCCTGGGCAGCGAGCCCGACTCCACGAGCTATCAGATGCTGATGAGCAACTGGACCGAGGAGGAGGCGGCATGGGAGCTTGAGATGCCGCTGCTGTCCATCTTCAATGCGTACGATTACAGCCTGGCGAGCGGCCGTACGGTCGAGGAGTGCCAGGAGATTCTCACGCACATGGCCGGCAAGTGCCTCATCTACCATATGAACCGTGGCGACGCCGACTACTACATGCTGCTGCCGCACATCAACGGCTGGTGGGAGTTCACCGAGCTCAAGGCCTATTTCACTGCCAAGGAGGCCGGCGAGGACACCGTGGCGCGCATGGCTGAGTTCAACGCCGACAACGTCTGGGGCGTCAACGGCGCCGGCTGGGAGGACTTTGACAACACCTTCCCGCTGTTCCGCACCTACCCCATCAGCGAGGACGTCATCGCCGAGGACGAGTTCCTGCCGTACAACGACTGGCGCGCCATCATCAAGCGCCACAAGACGATTACCGTCTCGCCCTGCCAGTGCCGCCTGATGTGGGAGGGCATTGGCGTGCCGTTCCCCGAGGAGCACCCGCGCCGCACCTGCCTGTCGCTGGGCGAGATGGCCGAGTACTTCATTGAGCAGGGCATCGGCGAGCAGATTACGCAGGACGAGGCTATCGCCATCTACGAGGACGCCATTGAGACCGGCATGGTGGTGGAGTCCATCGCCACGAAGGATGCCGACATCATGTGCCTGTGCCATGGCAGCTCCTGCGGCAACCTCATGGGCTTCAAGGGCATGGCGCTCAACGGCCTGCCTGCGTGGAAGAACTTCAACGGCTACTGGCTCGACTACGACGCTGAGAAGTGCATCAAGTGCGGCGCCTGCGTGGAGCGCTGCCCCATGGAGGCCATCGCGCTTGACGGTCCCGACGGTACTTGCACGCACAGCCTGGCCTGCGTGCGTTGCGGTCAGTGCATCAAGGTGTGCCCCGCCGAGGCCCGCATCCTGCGCGCCCGCGAGGACTACCCCGCGCACGCCCTGCCCGAGGACTACCTCGACAGCCACCGCTCCATCGCCATGGAGCGCCTGCACCGCGACAACATCGTCGACTTTGTGG
>USJP01000089.1 GCA_900555105.1 uncultured Coriobacteriaceae bacterium
TAGAAGCCCCCGCGCATGCAAGAGGCTCCCCGAATGGTCCCAGCGCAGTTTTGCAGCCGCGCCCCTCGCGGCGGAACTGTCTGAGCATTGGACCATTCGGGGAGCCCTCGGAGACACACGAGCAGAAAGGCTTCTAGCCCCTCAACCTCCCCGCAATCGCCACGATGAAGTCGCGCGTATTGAGCGTCGTGGGGTTCTCCAGCGTCGTGATGCGCGCAAGGTCGCCCGTCATCTCGCCGGCCTCGATGGTGTCGATCGTGGCCTTCTCCAGGCGGTTTGCGAAGTCCACAAGCTCGGGCAGCTCATCGAGCTCGCCGCGCTTGCGCAGGGCACCCGACCAGGCAAAGATTGTGGCAACCGAGTTGGTCGAGGTCTCCTGACCGGCAAGGTGCTTGTAATAGTGGCGCTGCACCGTACCGTGAGCGGCCTCGTACTCGAAGGTGCCATCGGGGCTCACGAGCACCGAGGTCATCATGGCAAGCGAACCGAAAGCGCTCGACACCATGTCGCTCATAACATCGCCGTCGTAATTCTTGCAGGCCCAGATAAAGCCACCCTCAGCCTTCATGACGCGCGCCACGGCGTCATCGATGAGGGTGTAGAAGTACGTGATGCCCGCCTCGTCAAAACGAGCCTTGTACTCGGCGTCAAAAATCTCCTGGAAGATATCCTTGAAGCGGTGGTCATACTTCTTAGAAATGGTGTCTTTCGTAGCGAACCAGACGTCCTGCTTGATGGCAAGCGCGTACTCGAAGCAGCAGTGGGCGAAGCTCTCGATGGAACCATCGAGGTTGTGCATGCCCTGCACCACGCCCGGCTCCTTGAAGTCGTGCACCAGCTCGCGCGTCTCAGTGCCGTCCTTAGCCGTGTAGACGAGCTCCACCTTGCCAGGGCCGGGAATGCGCATCTCAGCGTTGCGATACACATCGCCGTAGGCGTGACGGGCAAGCGTAATGGGACGGGTCCAGTTACGCACGCAGGGCTCGATGCCCTTGACCACGATGGGCGTGCGAAAGACAGTGCCATCGAGCATGGCACGGATGGTGCCGTTGGGGCTCTTCCACATCTGCTTGAGGCCGTACTCCTCCACACGCGCCGCATTGGGCGTGATGGTGGCGCACTTCACGGCCACCCCCAGGCGCTTCGTGGCAAGAGCCGAGTCCACCGTGACCTGGTCGTCGGTCTCGTCGCGATGCTTGAGGCCCAGGTCGTAGTACTCGCTCTTGAGGTCGACGAAGGGGCAGATGAGCTCATCTTTGATCAGCTGCCAGATGATGCGGGTCATCTCGTCGCCGTCCATCTCAACAAGCGGCGTGGTCATCTGAATCTTTGCCATGCGGGGTCTCCTTCCGGGCGCTCAGTCAGCAACGCCCATCATGATACGACCCCGCAAACCATTCTCAAGGCGCAAATACGATGCGTCACCTGGTAGAAACCAAGCACCATACTGACTACGCACCCCACACGCAAAAAGGGCCCGAGGATTGCTCCTCGAGCCCTTGTTTGAAACATGTGCCCAGCTTGTTGCACGTGAACCTATGCCGCAGACAAGGCTTCCTTCTTCTTTGCCGTGAGGTACTGGAAGGCCCCGACGGCCACGGCGACGACGATACCGACGACGTCGCTTGCAATACCGGGAATCATGGCGCACAAACCACCCACAACGAGGGCAATACGCAACACGGGATTGATCTTCTTGAAGAGGTGGCCGTTGAGGGCTGCCGCGATGCAGAAGAGGCCGAGCAGGGCCGTGACGCACACGAGCGCCATCTCAAACACCGACGCATCGCCCTCGAAGAGCATAATCGGGTTGAAAGCGAAGATGTAGGGCACGATGAAGGCCGCAATGGCGAGCTTCGTGGCGTTGACGGCGGTCTTCATCGGCTTGGACTTGGCGATTGCGCTGCCGGCGTATGCAGCCAGGGCCACAGGCGGCGTGATGTCGGCCACGATGCCGAAGTAGAAGACGAAGAAGTGCGCGGCAACCACGGGGATGCCCAGCTGAATGAGGATGGGTGCGCAGGTGGAGGCCATGATGCAGTAGTTGGCCGTAGTGGGGACGCCCATGCCAAGAACGATGCAGCACACCATGGTGAGCAACAGGCCCAGGATGGTGGCATCGCCGGCGATGGCCACGATGCCGTTGATGAGCACGGAGGCAAGGCCGGTCAGCGTGATGCAGCCAGCAATGAGACCGGCCATGGCGCAGGCAACGCCCACCGACACAGCGCTCTTGGCGCCCGCCTGGAAGGCCTCGAAAGCCTGCAGCAGCGCAAACTTCGTCGTCTCAGCAAACACCTGGCCAATCGTCTGGCCCTCGGCGCGCTCATGCAGGTTGTTCAGGAAGAAGTTGACATACCCGATGAGGAAGGCAGCGAAAATGGAGATGGCGGCAGACCAAGCCATGGTACGCGCGCCTGACGCGACAAGCCACACGAGCAGCACAAGCGGCAGCAGCAGGTAGCAGTTCTTGCCCAGGTAGCGCCAGGTAGGCAGGTCCTCACGCGAAAGGCCCTTGAGCCCGAGCTTCTTGGCCTCGAGGTGCACGGTGATGAAGATGCCGGCGAAGTACAGCACGGCAGGCAGGATGGCCTTGGCGGCCACATCAATGTAGGGAATGCCCATGTACTCGGCCATAAGGAACGCCGCCGCGCCCATGATGGGGGGCATGATCTGGCCACCGGTGGAAGATGCTGCCTCAACGGCGCCGGCGAACTCGGGCTTGAAGCCGGTCTTCTTCATCATGGGGATGGTGACGGAGCCCGTGGTGACGGTGTTTCCCACCGAGGAGCCGCTCACCATGCCGCACAGGGCGCTCGAGATGACGGCCACCTTTGCAGGGCCGCCACTCGACCAGCCAGCAAGACGGTTGGCCAGGGAGATGAAGAAGTTGGCGATGCCCGTGCGCTCCAGGAACGCGCCAAAGATGATGAAGAGCACGATGTAGGTGTAGCACACGTTGATGGGCGTGCCGATGACACCATTCACGCTGTAGAACAGGCGGGAGATGATGTACTGGAACATCTTGAACGGGTCGGAGTTGTAGCCGCTGCGCCAAACCACGACGTAGATGAGCAGGGCGGCAACCACTACGAGAATCGGGATACCCACGCAACGACGGCATAGCTCGAACAGCACGAGGATGCCCACGACGCCCATGACGATGAGCGGCAGGTCGATGCGGTTGTTCATCATAATGATGTCGTAGGCGTTAAACGCAAAGTAGAAGAACGAGCCTGCGCCCAGCACCATGAGAACGATGTCGTACCACGGGATGCGGTTGGGCTTGACGTGGTGCTTGTCAGCCGGGTAAATCAAAAAGCCGATGATAATGATGCAACCCAGGAACAGCGACAGGCGCGTCTCAGGCAACACGGTGCTGAAGAGCGTCATGTACAGGCAGTACACGGAGAACGCCGCCATGATGCAGCCGACAATGGTCTTGGGGATGCCCTGCCACACGCGCGTATTCGACTCACGGTCGTACTTCTTCATCACCGCGTCGACATCAGTCTGCATTTCCTCGGCAGGAAGGGCGGTCTGGCTGGAATCTGCCACTTGTTTACACCTCCAAGAGCGTGAAAACGGATAGGTCATAAAACGCAAGGGAAGTCGCCGCGGTCAGAGGCGACCGCAGCGACTTCCGATTGTAACGCAAGGAGAATTGGGAGAAGGCGAATTACTTCGTCTCTACCTCGAAGCCCTTCTCCTTGAAGTACTTTGCTGCGCCGGGGTGATACGGCACGGACGTGATGGAAGCACCGTTCTCAACGCTGAGCTCAGCATACTTGGCATGGCTGTCGGTGAGGTCGGCGGCGTTGTCGAAGATGTCGGCGCACAGCGTGTAAATGGCATCCTCGGAAACCGTGTCGGCGGCGATAATGACTGCGCTCACAGCGACGGTGGTGACATCCTCGTCGACGCCCGTGTAGGTGCCGGCCGGGATGGTGGCAGCCTGGTAGTACTCAGAGGTCTCGAGCAGACCGGAGACGTGCTCCTCGTCCAGGGAGACGAGATAGGCGGTCTTGGACGTGGAGAGGTCGGTGATGGCCGTGGTGGGAGCGCCGGCGACGATGAAGGCGGCGTCGATCTTGCCGTCCTTGAGGGCATCGGCGGAGTCACCGAACGACTGGTAGGTGGGCGTGATGTCGTCCTCGGTGAGGCCGTAGGCGCCCAGGACATCGATGGCGTTGAAGTACACACCCGAACCGGCAGAACCGATGGAGACGTTCTTGCCCTTGAGGTCGGCGACGGTCTTGATCTCGGGGTCGCAGGTGACGATCTGGACGGTCTCCTGGTAAAGGGCGGCAACCGTGGAGAAGCAGTCGACGGCGCCATCCTTCGCGAAGAGGTTCGTACCGGCGTACGCGTAAGCCATAACGTCGGACTGGCAGAAGGCGAGCTCAGCGTCGCCGTCCTCGATGGCGATGACGTTGGCCTGCGAGCCGTTGCCCACAAGGGCCGTCACCTTGATGTCGGTGTTGTTGGTAGCGTGCTGGGAGATGACGGAGCCGAAGGCGTAATAGGTGCCCGACTCGCCGCCAGTGATGAAGCGCAGGTCGGCGGTCTTGTCGCCAGAGGCCTTGGTGTCAGTGTCGGCAGCCTCGGTCTTGGCGGCGTCGTCCTTCTTCTCCTCGGTCTTGGCGGGCTCGGCAGTCTCACCGCAACCGGCAAGGACGAGCAACATACCGGCAACACCGGCCAGAGCGAGGAACTCTTTCCTGGAAACCTTCTTCATCTTGAGCGCTCCTTTTCATAATGTTTGGAATGCCAACGAGAATAGACGGACTCGTACGGCAGCACATGAAACCAGATGATCTTGCTCATTGTTGTGCGCTGTCTGGATGCAAGTTTATGAGAAAAGAGCGCCTCTGACATCACCGTTAATGCATTTTTAACGCTCCAATACTCTATTTGTGCCGTTCACATGGCTTTTTGCATCCTTTTGCCCGCCAAAGTGCATGCACTGTGAAGCTTTCTTACACTTAGGCACCCACCACAGCATCGAAAGGCTCCCGCGTGAACACGGACACCCTCGGCATCTTCACTCAGATGGTCGTGCTCTTCCTCATCATCGGCACAGGATACGGCTGCAAGAAAGCGCACCTCACAACGGCTGCTTTTGACAAAGGCCTCTCCAACCTGGTGCTGTCAGTCACACTTCCTGCCATGATCGTGGGATCAGTGCTCAACTCTGCACAGCTCCCCGGTCGCACGGACATCGCGACGGCCTTTCTTTACTCGTGCGTGGCCTATGCGCTCATGATTATGGTCGCCCTGGTCCTCACCGCCCTCATGCGCGTACCCATCGGCAGACGCGGGGTCCTGCGCTTCATGATGGTGTTCGGAAATGTCGGCTTCCTGGGATTCCCTGTCATCTCAGCAATCTGGGGCAGCGACGCGCTCATCTACACCGCCATCTTTAACCTGCCCTTTAACTTCCTATGCTTCACGGTGGGCGCCTGGTTCATCGCCAGCGATGCACAGAGCCAGGGCATGGAGAAGGTCACATGGCGCACCTTTTGCACGCCCACCATCCTGTCATGCTGCGTGGCCATCGTGCTGGCGCTTCTGGGCATCCACAACGTGCCCGTGATCGGCTCGGCACTCGACACGCTCGGTGCCATGACCACGCCGGCCGCCCTGCTTGTTGTGGGATCTCAGCTGGGCAATCTTGCCCCGCGTGAGCTTGTGGGAGATGCGCGTCTCTGGGTGAGCTGCGCAGTCAGGCTCGTGCTCATGCCCCTGCTCAACTGGGTTGCGCTCAGCCTCATTGTGGACGACCCGCTCATCCTGGGCATTCTCGTGGTCACCACGGCCATGCCCGTGGCAAACGTGGGCACGATGCTGTGCCAGAAATACGACGCAGACACCCCCACCGTGCTGCGCGGCACCTTCTGGACCACGCTGCTGTCGCTTGTGACCATCCCCGTGCTCGTGCTTGTGATGGGCTAGCGAGCCATCTCTGTCTGCCACCAGCAAATGGCACAGCTTTCAAGGCAGGAAATCTTGAAAGCATTACCTTGATGTTGTATCCTTATTGCGATTAATTACTAATTATCTCAAGCGGCTTTCCGGGAGGACGTATGCCAGCAAGAAACACCGTACAGCGCAGCGTCATCGAAGCCGAGCTGCGACACTTGGCAAACCACCCCACCGTCGACGAGGTGTACGCCGCCGTGCACGAGGAGCACCCCAGCATCAGCAAGGCAACGGTGTATCGCACGCTTAACATGCTCTCTGACGAAGGCGCGATCAGCCGTGTGAAGATCAACAACGGCGCCGACCACTTCGATCACACCGCATTCTTCCACTATCACGTGCGGTGCCTGGGATGCGGCAAAGTCGACGACGTCATGATTCCCATACTCGCAGGCATCGAGGAGACCGCCAGCGCCGCCAGCGGCTACCGCGTGGTAAGCCACACCCTGCAGTTCGACGGCTACTGCCCCGCCTGCCAGGGAAAGGAACAGGATTAGCGAGCGCTCAAGGGAAGGAGGGTATCCTACGCCTGCCCGAGTCCTCGTACCGAGGGCAGCGGGAAACCACTTCACGGGGCGCTTCGCGCCTTGTGCCCTTCCCTTGCCCTCACTGCGGGGGCAGGCTTCGGAAACCCTCCTTCCACGCACGTCAATCCTGTAAGAAGGGCTTTATTAAGGAACGCCGCGCATCAGGTTCCGCAACCCACTAAAAAGCAGGTTCTCGTCCGCAAGGCGTCCAGAGGCGACGTGCGCGGTGCGGGCCTTTGGCCTACTGGAGTACGTGAGCCTCTGGAGAAC
>USJP01000090.1 GCA_900555105.1 uncultured Coriobacteriaceae bacterium
ACCACAACGGCCGGCACCCCCGACAAGCCTGTGCCCAACGTCATCGTGAGCAACTTCTCCTACGGCGACGGCACGGGAGCCGTGGCCGCAGGCAGCACGTTCCCGCTCACGTTTGCCTTCACCAACACGAGCACCTCCCTCACCGTTGAGAACCTCGTGGTGTCGGTGGACACGGGCGACCAGTTCACTATCAACGGCGGCACGAACACGTTCTACTCGGCCTACCTGGGCGCGGGCGAGCTGCAGCAGCAGACGCTCAACCTCAAGGCCATATCCGGCGACAAGGCCGTGCCCGGCACCGTGACCATCGGCTTCAAATACGAATATGTGGAGAACAACGAGCGCAAGAGTGCAAACACCGAGGTCAAGCTCACAGTGCCGGTCTTCCAGCCCGACCGCTTCGAACTCGCGAACCCCGTCGCACCCGACTATGCCTCGGTGGGAGAAGAGGCCACCGTCACCATCTCCTACGTCAACAAGGGCAAGTCTGCCGTGTCCAACGTGGCCGTGAGCATCTCCGGCGAGGGCATCCACACCGAGATGCCCGCGCAGAACGTGGGCAACCTCGAGTCGGGCAAGAGCGGCACCATCGGCCTTGCCTTCACGCCCACGCAGGGCGGCACGCTCAGCCTCACGCTCACCGTGGAGTACGAGAACGCCAACGACGACACGGTGACCAAGACGTTTCCCCTGCAGGTAGACGTCATGGACGACCCGTATGCCAACATGAGCGACGAGGAGATGCAGGCACTCTTCGGCGGCGGCATGGACGATGACTTTGAGGGAGACGGCGCCCAGCAGGGTCTCCCCGTGCCTGCAATCATTGGCATCGTAGTTGCCGCGCTTGCTGTCATCACCCTGGTCGTCGTTGCCGTGCGCCGCGGAGCCAAGAAGCGCAAGGCAAACCAGAGCTGGGAAGACGATGACGACTGGGGCGACTGGGGCACCACGGTGCCTCCGCTCAACGAGCATGTGCCCGTCATCCCCCGCGGCCAGGACACCATCGTGCGCGGCAACGGCGCCAGCCAACCCCATGTGCCTGGCGAGCTGAATCAGACAAGCGGCAGCCAACCCGGCACAGGCCAGCCCGGCACCGTGCAGCTTGGCACAACCGGCAACGCCTCCACCAGGACAAATGACCCCAGTGGCGCCTCTTCGCACATGAGGCCCTAGCCCGTGCGGGCCTCCGACATCGCAGGCATGTGCCTGCAGAACCTCAAGCGCAGACGCGCCCGCACCGTCCTCACCTCGCTGGGCGTTCTCGTGGGCACCTGCTCCATCGTTATCATGGTCTCCATCGGCCTGGGACTCTCCGAGCAGATGAACCAGACGCTCGCACAGATGGGCGACCTCAGCATCATCCAGGTGAATGCGCCGTATGCGTACTCGTCGTCCGACGACGGCATCAAGCTCAACGACGAGGCCGTCGCGCAGATGGAGGCAGTCGAGGGCGTCGCCGCCGTGAGCCCCAAGATGCCCCTGTCCCTGGACAGCGACGACACAATGTTCACACTCTATGCTGGCACCGGCGACAGGTACGTGTGCAGCTGGGTCACCATCGTGGGCATGAACGCGTCGGCGCTCGACAGCGTGGGATACGAACCCATCGAGGGCGAGCAGCTCAAGCCATCTACCAGCGGCATGTCCAAGGCAACAACGGGCGGCGCGATAGATGTGCTTGTGGGCCAGTGGCTCGCCTACAACTTCTCCGACACCTACCGCGCCGAGGGAAGCCAGTACGTCGACCGCTATTCCTATCTCTACAACTGGGACGGCACCGGCGACATGCCCGACGAGAGCCTGGCGCCCGACCCCTTCTTCGACATCCTCTCGGTGGGCAACCTCACGCTCGTCGCGCTCGACTCAAATGGCAACGAGAAGATGCGCTTTACCCTGCATCCCGTGGGAAAGCTGGCCGAGGACTACTCGAAGGGCGACGAGACGAGCCAGGGCATCGTCATGGACGTGGCCGATGTGCAGGCGATTCTCGCGCAGGTCAGTGGCAAAACGCCCGCTCTCACCTACAGCCAGGCCATCGTTAAGGTCGACGACATCTCGCACGTGGCCGACGTGGAGAAAGAAATCCAAGGCATGGGCTTCTCGACCTACTCGATGGAGTCCATCCGCAAACCCATGGAGCAGCAGGCGGCTCAACAGCAGCTCATGCTGGGCGGCCTGGGTGCCATCTCGCTCTTCGTGGCCGCGCTGGGCATCACGAACACCATGGTGATGAGCATCACCGAACGCACGCGTGAGATCGGCGTGATGAAGGCGCTGGGTTGCTACGTGCGCGACATCCGGGCGTTGTTCCTGGCCGAGGCGGGCGCCATCGGCCTTCTCGGCGGCGCTGCCGGCTGCCTTGTGAGCTTCGCGGTGTCGCTCGGCATGAACCTCGTGAGCGCAGGCGACTTCACCGGCGAGGGCTGGCTGCACGCGCTTGTGGGCGGCGGCGCCACGGCCCGCATGTCGGTCATCCCCTGGTGGCTCTACCTGGGCGCCGTCGTGTTCTCCATGCTCATCGGCCTCGTCTCGGGCTACTACCCGGCGCGCAAGGCGACAAAGATCTCAGCCATCGAGGCAATCAGACAGTAGCGAAGCGATTGGGGCGGAACCGCCAGGCCAAAGCCCCCACGGCTCCGCCCCATCCGAGCGCAACGCTTCGAGGCGAATACGACACCGCGCCCCTGTGCGTCATGCGCGCCAAAGCGATGCCGTATTGCCCTCAAGGCATCCACCCAAGGGGCAGCAGCGCTCCAATCAACCCAAACAAGTGCCTGAAAATGAAGGCTTGCGATGTGCCAGCGCGGCTGTCCCGCGCCCTCACGCGACACATGGGCAGCCGAAGGCGCCGTGGTATCATGTGCCCTTGTCTCATACGCATATCGGCATTAAGGGGAAGGAGGTCTGCGTGGGACGCATCTGGAACAAAACGCCGGCGTGGCTTTCCGGCATAGAGGCAGACCTGACGCTTGTCGCGGGCTTTGCCTCGTTTCTCGCCGTCGTCGACTTCCTCTTTTGGGGTGGCGCAGTTTCCAGCATCGCCAGGCCTTACAGCTCGCTCGACATCTTTACGTTTTTCACCATCTCCTGCTTTCTTGTGGCAGGAGCCACGCTGCTTGGCCTCGCGCTGAGCCATCGGTTCATACTGGCGGCAAAAGACGCGACTGGAATTGTCGCACTTGTCGAGGCGGTAGGCATCGTCGGCGGAACATGCGTCCTCACAAACCTGTTGACAAGCGAAACTGCCTGCGCGCCCCTTTTGGCGCTCACAGCTGCGGTGCTCGGCCTCGGCCTGGCGGCGGGTTTCTTCGGCTGGGGATGCACGCTCAAAACGCTACCCCTCGGGCGTCTTGTGGGAACCGTGGGCTGTGCCTGCGTGCTTTTCCCACTCGCCGCCCTGGTCTTGACGTTCTCACCGACCCTGTCCAAGTACCTCATTGCTGGCGTGCTCACCTGCTGCTCGGTCACGCTCCGCCGTACGGGGACGTATGCGCTTCCCATCGGCGAACTCACTGCAAGCGAACCGGACATCAGCGAGTCAAACACCATCGAAAGCGCGAGCACCTTTCAGGCGGCCCAATCTCAGGAAGGAACTTCCGGCACGGCCCACACCGTCTGGCGAGCCTATGGCATCACTGCCCTCAGCTTCGCTTCGCTGGGTTTCGTGGCGGGCTTGTCTCGCATGGTGGCCCTCAGCAACGGCGCCAACAACCTCGCCATCATGCTCGGCTCTCCCCTCTTTACGCTTATCGCCGGCATCGTGATGCTCGGCCTATGGCAAAAACACGGCAAAATTGTGACACCCATGGGCTTTTACCAGGCCGCTTTCCCCTTTGCGGCTTCGGGCTTCGTCGTGTTCAGCATTGCCGGGCTGGGACTCAGCACCGCCTTTGCCTGCTTTGCCAACTTCTTCTTCGAGTTCATGCTCGCCGTCATCACCGTGCACAGTCTAAGCACGCGTGACACCTCGGGCGCATTGCGGCTGCCCACATACTGCCTGGCATTGGGATTGGCCCTGCTGTTCGCATGCCTGGGAACCCTTGCAAGCCTCATCACGCGCGACCTGTGGGTGGGAAGTCTGCCGGGACTGGCGCTCAGCGTGGTCGTGTGCATCTACGTGCTCTCTATGGCCCTCATGCTGCAAATGCGCGAGCACCGCAAGCTAGACCAGGATGTGATCGGTGCCCAGGCAGGCAACGATGAAAATCTCCCTGTCCAGGATTCGGCCAGCCCCGTAGAGCGCATGGAATCTGCCATCGCCACATGGGCTGAAGGGGCGGCCACAACATATGAGCTGACGCCGCGCGAAACGGAGATTCTGCCGCTCGTGGTGCGCGGTCTCGACACGCCCACCATCGCCCAGGCGCTTGGCGTGTCCGACAACACCGTGCGCACGCACAAGAAGAGCCTCTACCGCAAGCTCGACGTACACTCAAAGCAAGAGCTTCTCGAACTCATGTATCAGGCCAGGTAGATAGCTCGCCTAACCCTTGTCATGTGAAGCCGAGAGCCAACTTCACCCTTGCCCAGGCAATGACAATCGCGCTTTGTCCGCGCCATACTCGCCTTGGACACGCACCCAATCGTGGGTGCAAAGGAGACACAAGGGAGATATGCATGAACAGCACGATTTCTCGTCGCACGTTCCTTGCCGGTGCCAGCACCGCAGCCGCCAGTGCGCTCGTGGCAAGCAGCGCCATCGCTGAGGAGGCCAAGTCCGAGCAGGCTGACGCTCAGGCCGAGAGCGCCCCGGCCGCCGACGAGCTTCTCTACACCGCTTCCATCAACCCCCAGGACAGCGACTGGCTTGGCACCGAGACTGACTTCGCCACGCTGTTCTCCCCCTGGAAGCTCGGCAACATCGAGCTGTCCCACCGCATGGTGAAGTCCGCTGCCGGTTCGGCCACCTACCTGGCCGGTTACACCGACGAGCTGTTTGACTACTACGTCAACCTCGCCAAGGGTGGCGTTGAGATGATCTGGGTCGAGGGCGAGGCCTTCGCTCTGGGCGAGGACGGCACCTTCGGCGCAGACGCTCTCGACTTCGGCAAGCGTCTCGTGGAAGCCTGCGCCGAGTACGGCTCTCACCTGGGCTATCAGTGGGCCCTCTTCGGCTCGAGCGTGGCTGAGGACGCCATGACCGTCGAGCAGATCCAGGCCATGGAGGACGTCGCCGCTACGTACGCCACCCAGCTCAAGGAGATGGGCTTCGAGGCCATCGAGATCAACGCCGCCGGCTTCAACCAGGGCGAACAGTTCCTCTCGCGCTTCTACAACACCCGCACCGACGAGTACGGCTTCGCCACGCCCGAGAACCGTTCGCGCTGGGTGTGCGAGTGCATCCAGAAGATCAAGGCTGCCGCCGGCGAGGACTTCGTCGTGCAGATCCTCATCAACTGCATCGAGGACAACGACAACCTCGACAACAGCGCCACGCTCATGACCACCGATAACATGGTGACCAACCCCCGCAACAAGGTCACGACGGTGGAAGAGGGCATCGCCATGGCCAAGTGCATGGAGGAGGCCGGTGCCGACTCGATGCACCTGCGTCTGGGCCCGCTCGGCAACCACCCCTGCCAGTTCGGCAGCGACCTGTACTTCCTGCTCAACGGCATTGAGGGCGCCACGGGCTTCGGCACCCAGTACGACTTCTCCAAGAACTGGCAGGGCTACCTCGACGGTTCCCACCAGGGCGCCGGCATGCTCATCGGCGTGGTCGAGCGCTACAAGCAGGCACTTTCCATCCCCTGCGGTTGCGTGACCTACAACGATCCCGCCCATGCCCCCGAGTTCTTCGAGCAGGCTCTGGCCGAGGGCAAGGTCGACTTCTACATGATGACCCGCCCGCTCACCGTTGACTTCGATTACGTCAACAAGCTGCGCGAGGGCCGCATCGACGAGATTGCGCCCTGCACGCGCTGCCTGCACTGCCACATCGGCTCCAACCAGATGAACCGCGCCCTGGGCTACTGCCGCGTCAATGCACTCACCCAGCGCGTTATGACTGAGAACGGCCCGGCCACCTATGAGCTCGAGCCTGCCGCAGCCCCCAAGAACGTCATGGTCGTCGGCGGTGGCCCCGCCGGCATGGAGGCCGCCCGCATCGCGGCTCTTCGCGGCCACACCGTCACACTGTATGAGAAGTCCGGTATCCTGGGCGGCATGCTTCCCTTCGCCAGCGCCGTGAAGGGCCCGCACGAGAACCTCGACCAGCTCAACGCCTATCTCCAGAAGCAGCTCGAGCTTGCCGGCGTCACTGTTGTGACCGACACCGAGGTCACGGCCGACACGGTTGCCCAGGCAGCCCCCGACGCGCTCGTGCTTGCCTGCGGCGGCTCCCGCACCGCGCTCGACCTGGGCGGCGAGGGTGTCGAGGTCGTTGACCTCGAGCAGTTCATGTTCGCCGATCTGGGCGACAACGTCGTGGTCTACGGCTCCAATGCCCAGGCCTTCGACTGCGCGCTGTGGCTCACCGTGCACAAGAAGCACGTGGTCATGGTCACGCCCAACACGGTCGACGAGCTCGACATGCAGCAGTCCCAGCATGCCCAGCGCTTCATGACCACCGCCCTGTACGCCCTCGGCCTGCAGGTCTACACCGAGGCCAGCATCACCGGCGTCGCTGACGGCCAGATCACCGTCACGAGCGCAAGCGCCGGCGTGGACTACACGGTGCCGTGCGACCAGGTGATCAACGCCGCCGACATGGTGGCCAACACCGGCCTGCTCGACGAGGTCAGCGTCGCCGAGACCTACGCCATCGGCGACTGC
>USJP01000091.1 GCA_900555105.1 uncultured Coriobacteriaceae bacterium
GCATGCTGCCCTTGCCGAATATGCGCCTGCTCAAATCACCCAAACACGTGAGTCGGCTCAGTCCGTCTCGCAAGGAGAGGAAGGAACACCTATGTCTGCAAAGTGGGTCTGCAAGGTCTGCGGTTACATCTACGAGGGCGCCGAGCCCCCGGCGGAGTGCCCGGTGTGCCATGCCCCTGCCTCCATGTTCGAGAAGGTCGAGGGCGAGCTGAAGCTTGCCGCCGAGCATGAGTACGGCGTGTACGCCAAGACCGTCAAGAACAACGAGAACATCTCCGACGAGGACAAGCAGTACATCCTCGACCAGCTCAAGGCCAACTTCACCGGCGAGTGCTCCGAGGTGGGCATGTACCTGTGCATGGCCCGCATCGCCTGCCGTGAGGGCTACCCCGAGATCGGCGAGTACTGGAAGACGGCTGCCTTCGAGGAGGCCGAGCACGCCGCCAAGTTCGCCGAGCTTCTGGGCAGCGAGCTTGAGCCGCACATGACCGCCTCCACCAAGGAGAACCTCGCTTGGCGCGTCGACTGCGAGTTCGGTGCCACCGCCGGCAAGGTCGAGCTTGCCACCTGCGCCAAGAAGAACGGCCTGGACGCCATCCACGACACCGTGCACGAGATGGCTCGCGACGAGGCTCGTCACGGCAAGGCGCTCAAGGGCATGCTCGAGCGTTACTTCTAAGGCGCACGCCTGAGCGCATTCTTTGAGGCCCCGCGGTACCGTTGTTCAAGAGCGGCACTGCGGGGCTTTTTCCGTTAGGCGGGGTTGTTGTGCGCCGGCGTTGGCATCTTATATAGTAGATGTCCGCGCGGGCGGGCGTGCCGGGCCCGCGCGGACATACCATGGCGGGTACGCTGGGACAATGGCCGCGTGGCGCAAGCACAGGCCGGCGGCCGCCTGGCTGGCGGTGTTGATGAGCATACCAGCGGGCTGCTGGGATGCCGGTTTCATGCGAGAGGAGCTTACAGGATGGGAAGCGCGCAAAAGCAGAAGGCCAAGAAGGCAAAGCCTACGGCTGCGGTCCTGCTGTGGGGACTTGACCGCGGCACGCCTAAGGGCGATGCGGTGCGTGCCATCCTCAAGGAACTCGGCGTGGTGGCCAAGACTGTCCTGCCTGAGCGCCTGGGTGATTCTGCCGGCGCCGCTTTGGGTCTTGTCGGAATGCGTCCTGCGCTCATGCCCTATGCTGGCCCCGTGCCCGAGTGCGAGTTCATGCTGCTTGCCAATTTCTCCGAGCCGCTTCTGCAGGACTTTCTCCTGCGCAGCCGTCAGGCGGGGGCGCAGGTTGGCTACAAGGCCGTGCTCACCAAGACCAACAAAGACTGGCCCGTGGTGAACCTCATCAACGAGGTGGCCCAGGAGCATGAGGCCATGCGTGCCCAGGCTGCGACGCCAGCCCCGACGCCGACTCAGCCAAGCCAGGCATAGCTTGCTCACACCTCGCATGCAAATGGCCCGCATGTTGGTAAAAATCCCAGCATGCGGGCCATTTTTGTTTAAAGCTCTGCCGCATCCACTTTTTCAAAGCGCCATGTCTGCTTGATGTCGGGATACTTTTCGTGGTCGACTTCGCTTTCAAACATCGCGCGGGGTCGGCACCACACGCCGAAGGGCGGGTAGAGCGCCTCGTACACCACGAGCTCCTCGTCGGTCTCCGTGTGGCGGGCGAACGCAAGCACGCGGTAGAGGTAGCGCTGGCTGCCGTCGGTTACCGTCTCGCGCTTGAAGTTGCGCACGATGTCGCCTGGTGCAAACGTGCGGTTGTCCATAGGCCGTCCTTTCATGTCGAGGTTACTTGCGGGCAGGTGCTTGTTGCGCTGCCAAGTCAGAAGCAATCATACCTATTATGCCTGCACGCGGGGAGGGGAGAGGCGACCTGCACCAGCCGCTGCTCGAGAGCGTGGCCCGGTATGCGTCGTCCACAAAAGCGCCCTGCCCACAATGCGCCGCGCGGGCGAAAAGGGGACGGGGCAAGGCGCCAGCCGAAAAAGGAACGCTACGAGGGATTAGTCCTGCTTGACCGATTCGTCAGCCTGGGCAAAGGCGGGAAGGTCGCACGTCTCACCCTTGGTCTTGGCGCACAGGGCCACGGTGCTCGACAGGGCGACGAGCGCGATGACGTTGGGCAGCACCATGAGCTGGTTGAACATGTCGGCCAGCTCCCACACGAGGTCGTTGGAGAGCAGCGACCCCATGAAGATGAACACGAGGGCGATGGCGGAGAACACGGGCACGGCCTTCTTGCCGAACAGGTAGATCACGTTGATCTTGGCGAACAGGTTCCACGACAGGATGGTGGAGAAGGCGAAGAACAGCAGGCAGATGGCTACGAAGATGTTGCCGATGTTGCCGCCCATGAGGCTGGAGAAGGCAATCTGGGCCATGTTGGTCTTGTCTACGCCCTCGTAGAGGCCCTGGGCAAGCACGCCGTCGCCGGTGTAGAGGATGGTGATGACGACGAGGGCGGTGATGGAGACGACGACGATGGTGTCGATGAACACGCCGATCATAGCGACAACGCCCTGCTCATGAGGGGTCTTGACGTTGGCGAGGGCGTGGGCGTGCGGGGTGGAGCCCATGCCGGCCTCGTTGGAGAACAGGCCGCGCTTAGCACCCTGGGAGATGGCGGCGATGATGCCGAAGGTCACGCCGCCGATCTGGGCCTGCGGGTTAAAGGCGCACTCAAAGATGAGGCCGAAGGCCGCAGGCAGCTGGCTGGCATGCGAGACGAGAACGGCCAGGCCGCCCAGGATGTAGATGATGGCCATGAAGGGGACGATCTTCTCGGTGACGGAGGCGAGGCGCTTCACGCCGCCCAGGAAGATGAAGCCGGCGACAGCGGCCACGAGCAGGCCGATAATCCAGGCGGGAATGCTGAAAGCGGTGGCGCAGGTGGAGGCGATGGAGTTGGACTGCACCATGCAGCCCATGAAGCCCAGGGCCAAGATGATGGCGACCGAGAAGAAGCCGGCCAGGAAGGTGCCGAACTTGCCGTGGAAGGCGGTCTTGATGTAGTAGACCGGGCCGCCGTGCACGGTGCCGTCGGTGTCGACCCTGCGGGTCTTCTGGGCCAGGACCGCCTCGGCGTAGTTGGTGGCCATGCCCAGGATGGCGATGAGCCACATCCAGAAGATGGCGCCCGGGCCGCCCACGAGGATGGCGCCGCAGGCGCCCACGATGTTGCCGGTGCCCACCTGGGCGGCAACGGCGGTGGCGAGCGCCTGGAAGGAGCTCATGCCGCTCTCATGCTTCTTGCCGTTGAGGGAGAAATTGCCGAACACGCGGCGCATACCTTCGCCAAAGCAGCGGAACTGCACACCGCGAGTGCGGATGGTGAAAAAGAGGCCCGCGCCGATGAGCAGCACGATGAGCACGAAATTTGAAAGGTAGGAGTTGATCGTCTGTACGATCTCGAGCAGTTCTTCTTGCACTTTGGGTCGTTCCTTTCCAAGTCGTAACACATACATTTACGGCTGGAGAAAGGACGTAGGTCGGCTTGTCGCCCATTGAGCGTGGGAGATACAAGTCCCCCTCGCTACCAGGATGCGCACCGCCTCTGTCCGTTTGCCTGAGAGTTTCGGCTGGTACATCTTGTACCGCCTTGCCCCTTCGGCACTCACTTAAGAGTTCTCCAGAGGTTTCTCCGCTTCCGGTTTGCCTCAAGGCATTCCGAAAGCTTCAACGAAAGCACGTGGCGCATTATTAACGATTGTTTCGCGTTGGCGCAAGGAATAATGCTTATCTACACCTTGCGTTTGCCTTTCTGTAACACTTCACCATAGATCCGACATATTTCACAGGCTTTTTGGTTTGTAAACAAAAGGGCATGGAATACCCCGAGTGTGGTATAACCTGTTTTAAATACCGAAGGTGCGGGTACGGCAGGTGTGCGTGGCCAAGGGGTTGTGGACGGGGGCGCCGCCGGCCTGCATGAGCGTGAGAAAGGGGTACGGTATGTCTGAGCCCATCGAGGTACAGGCCCAAGTCATCGAGCCTGAGAAGAAATCTCGCCATTACAAGTGGTGGTTTGTCGCGTTGGGCGTCTTGGTGACGCTGGCCGGCGTTGCATGCATTGCGTGGCCCGCCGCCTCGCTCGCCGTGGTGGCTGGCGTGGCCGGTATCTGCTTTTTGGCAAGTGGCATCACCCGTATTGCCACGTTCTTCGACCTGGGTGCCTTCTCCCTTTTCGGAGGCTCGACGCTGTTCATGGGCATCCTTGATGTGATCGTGGGCATCATGTTCCTTATCCACCCCCTCATCGGCGGTATCACCATTGCCATGCTCGGCGGCATCGCCCTCATTGTCACCGGCGTGATGGACGCTGTGGCAAGCGTGCGCATGAAGCGTGCCATCGGCACGGGTCCCATGGTCTTGGAGATCCTGGGTGCTATCGTCACGGTCATCTGCGGTGTCCTCATCCTTATGGCCCCGCGCCTCTTTATCATCTACCTGGGCATTATGCTCATCATCCGCGGTGTGATGGCGGTTATCTCCGCGTTCATGGTCTCCGCGTTCATCAAGGACCTCAAGAACGACTTGCTGCTTAAGTAAGCGTTCGCGGCGCGCGGTCAGACGCGCGAAAGGCTCGCAAGACACACGAAACCCCCTGGGGGCCGGCGAGAAAACTCGTGGCACCCAGGGGGTTTCTTTGTGTGGCGAGCAGGCTTTGGGTCGGGCGCCCTATCGCCTGGGCAGCTTGTCCTGCCAGCCGTGCAGGTTCTCGAGCGCGGCAAGCAGTGTCTTGTCAGACTTGGCGAAGTGGAAGCGGATGTAGCGGTTTTCGGGCTCGCGGAAGAAGCAGCTACCCGGCACACCTGCCACCTTGGCGTATTGTGTCAGGTCGCAAGCGAAGTCCTCGTCGTTTGCGTATCCGGCTTCGGAGATGTCGCACATCACGTAGTAGGCGCCTTCGGGCTCCACAAACTTCATGTTCAGGTCGGCCAGGCCGTTGCAGAAGAGCTCGCGCTTGTGGGTGTACTCGGCGGTGAGCTCGTCGTAGTAGGAGTCGGGCATGGTGAGCCCCACCACGGCGGCCTCCATGAGCGGGGCGGGTGCGCCCACGGTGAGAAAGTCGTGCACCTTTTTGGCGACCTCCACCACTTCTTGGGGAGCGATGATGTAGCCCAGGCGCCAACCGGTGATGGAGTAGGTCTTGGAGAGCGACCCACACGAGATGGTGCGGCACTGCATGCCCGGTAGGCTGGCAAAATAGACGTGCTTGTTGGGGGCGTAGACGATGTGCTCGTACACCTCGTCGGTAATGACCCACACGTCGTACTTCTCGGCCAGGCGTGCAATCGTCTCAAGTTCGCCGCGCGTAAAGACGCGGCCGCAGGGGTTGGAGGGGTTGCACAGGATGAGCGCTTTCACGCCCTCCTGGGCCATGGCGGCCTCGAGAGCGGCCTCGTCGAAGGTGAACGCGGGCGGCACGAGCGGCACGTAGATGGGCTCGGCGTGGCACAGGATCGCGTCGGCGCCGTAGTTTTCGTAGAAGGGCGAGAACACCACGACCTTGTCGCCGGGGTCGCACACGGTGTGCACGGCGCACATCATGGCTTCGGTGCTTCCGCAGGTGACGACGATGTTCTTGTCGGGGTCGATGTCGATGCCCATGAAGTGGCGCTGTTTGGCGGCGAGCGCCTCGCGGAAGTTCTGCGCGCCCCAGGTGAGGGCGTACTGGTGCGGGCCCTCGTAAGCGACCTGCGCCAGGCGGTCGAGGAGCTCTTTGGGCGGGTCGAAGTCGGGGAAACCCTGGGAGAGGTTGACGGCGCCATGCTTGAGCGCCACGCGGGTCATGCGGCGGATGACCGAGTCGGTGAACCCGTCGGTCGACGTGCTGAGGGCTTTCATAGAAGGGGAGTCCTTTCGGGTGTGTGGGGTCTATCGGGTCCAGCTGGAGCGAATCTGCTCCCACTTGGCGTCGCGGCCGGCGACGACGCGGGCGATCTCCTCGTCGTCAAGCGCACGGAAGCGTGTCTGTCGGCGCAGGTAATGGGTCACGTCGGAGAATTCCTTGGGGTTGCGGTTGAGCTTGAAGGCGCCTCCGGCGAGGCCGCTCACCGCAGGACCCTCGTACTCGGCCAGATACCACAGGCCGCAGTCCACAACCTCCTTGGCGATCTCGATTGTCTCGTCGGTGGCGTGGCCCCAGCCGGTGGGACAGGGGGCGATGACGTGGATGAACTTCGTGCCGCGGGTCTCGCTCGCCTTCTCTACCTTGGCGGTGAAGTCGTTGAGGTAGCCGACGCTTGCGGTGGCGGCGTAGGGCAGGCCGTGAGCGCACACGATCTCGAAGAGGTTCTTCTTCTGCGTGAGACAGCCGTGGTCGTTTTTGCCGGCGGGCGTGGTGGTGGTGCGGGCGCCGAAGGGTGTGAGGCCGCTCTTCTGGATGCCCGTGTTCATGTACGCCTCGTTGTCGTAGCAGATGTAGATGATGTCCTCGTTGCGGTCGATGGCGCCCGACAAGGCCTGGATGCCGATGTCGGCCGTGCCGCCGTCGCCGGCGAAGCCCACCACGTTGAACGTGGCGGGGTCCTCGCCTTGGGCCCCAAGACCTGCGCGAATGCCGGTGAGCACCGATGCGGTGGCCGCAAAGGGCGTGATGAAGGCGTTGTTGGCGAAGCACAGCTGGGGGAAGTTGAAGCCCACGGCGCTCATGCAGCCGGCCGGCAGCGCGCAGATCGTGCGGGGCCCCAGGACCTTGAGGGCCTGGCGCACCACGAGCGACCCGGCGCAACCCGCGCAGGCCTTGTGGCCGTAGAAGTACTCGTTGTCGG
>USJP01000092.1 GCA_900555105.1 uncultured Coriobacteriaceae bacterium
GAGAGCGCACCCGCATTCGTCAACGGCGTTGCATGGGACGCCGAATACGACGTCGTGGTTATCGGCTACGGCTTCGCGGGCGGCCACGCGGCGCTCGCCGCCGCCGACAACGGCGCACATGTGCTGATTCTGGAGAAGGCCATGCTTGGCCTCGAAGGAGGAAACTCCCGCTACGCAGGGCAGGGTTTCGCCGTGCCCAATGGCGACTCAGAGAAGACGCGCGGCTACTTCCAGGACCTGCGCGGCTACTTCAGCACACCGTCCGACGCCATGATCGACGCGTATATCGAGAAGGCCGAAACCGGTGCCGACTGGCTGCGCAGACTCGGCGTGGACCCCTACACCGAGGGGCAGGTCACCCCAAGCGCCGGCGAATACAGGGAACTGCCCCACGGCGGCGGGGATGACAAGGAGAACGGCCCGTTCGTCTACCTGTACCCCGCCCCCACCATTTTCGATGCCTCGCACTACAACCTCGTCCAGCGCAACGTCGAGGCCTCCGAGTCCATCGACGTGTGGTACGAGTGCCCCGCCACGCACCTTGTACAGGACCCCGATACGAAGGTGATTCACGGAGTGGAGTTTGAGCACGGCGGCCAGTCCTACAAGGTGCGCGCGAAGAACGGCGTCATCATGGCCATGGGCGGCTTTGAGGACAACCCCCAGATGCTGCAGGACTACCTGCTGCTTCCCTCCACCGTGCCGTTCGGTGCAATGTTCAACACTGGTGACGGCGTGACAATGGCCCAGGAGGTCGGTGCAAATCTGTGGCACATGGGCAGCCTCGCCGGCATCATGTGGGCCTTCAAGTCCCCGGAGTGCGACCACGGCCTGTGCCCGCTGACCTTCGCGATGAAGGCTCCCGGGTTCATGATGATAGGCCCCTCCGGCCAGCGCTTCGTTAACGAAGACCAGACCACCCGCCACGGCCTCATGAACTACGCGGGCACCTACCGCAGCCAGCCCGCCGTCGTCCCAGCCTACGGCATCTTCGACAGCGCCTACATGGCCGCCAAGGGTCGAATCTACCCGCAGTTCAGTGCCGACAACAGCTACGAGATTGAGAACGGCTACTTCATCGTGGCCGACACGCTCGAGGAACTCGCCCAGAAGCTCTACGACGACATGCCCGACTTTGTGCGCCAACCCAACGCCCCCGAGAAGACCGGCACGTTCACCGACCGCTTCATGGCGACCGTAGACCGCTGGAACGCCGACTTCGCCGCGGGCGGCGACACGCTCTACGGCCGCAGCGCGGACTCCATGTACTCGATCGCCGAGCCCCCGTTCTACGCCATCCCGCTGCATCCCACAATGTTCAACACGCAGGGCGGCGCAGAGCGCGACGAGAAGGCCCGCGTGCTCGACCTTGGGGGCAACCCCATCCCGCACCTGTACAGCGCGGGCGAATTCGGCGCCATGTGGAGCTGCAACTACAACGGCGGCTGCAACATCGGCGAGGGCGTGATGTACGGCCGCATCGCGGGTGAGAACGCCGCCGTCACACCCGACGATGCCGTTGCCGACGAGCTGGCGTCGGGGGACATCGACTTCTCCGCCGCCCCCGAGGAAGATCCCGAACTGGGCGAGAACCAGTACCTCGGCTGCGGCTGGGGCATCGGCGGGCGCCTCAAGGTCGTCTGCACCATCGAGGACGGCACCCTCACCGACGTCCAGGTCGTGCGCAGCTTCGAGACCCCGGGCATCGGCTCGCTTGCCGTCGACGCGCTGCCCGCGTCCTTCGTCGAGGCGAACGGCGTCAACGTGGAGACGATAAGCGGCGCCACCTCCACCAGCCGTGCGCTTATCGCCGCCGTGACCGACTGTCTCACGCAGGCCGGCATCGAAGTCCCCGAGCCCAGCGAGGAGGAGGGTAAGTAGAGGCGGAGAAAGGCCATTACAGGCAGGGGCAGGCTCCCGGAGCCTACATGAGCAGCCGCCCCAACCAGAGCGCCGGCACCTGCTCGGGACATCGCGCCGTGAACGGCATGCTCGTGGGCAAGGCGCCGGCGACACTGCAGGCGGCGTTCCTCCGAAGTTGCCTTCTGGTCGCCCTGCGGCATGGAAATGAACACCGAGACGCCGCTGGCGTCATAGGGCAAGGCCGCAACAAGAAACTTGTCTTGTAACTGATGAGAGGCCCGCCTGAGACAATCAGACGGGCCTCTCACGTTCGTTGCGTAAACGGGCCGGTGCGCCGACAGGGATGCCTCCCGCTGCGCCGCCGCGCAGTATGATGCAAATCCGCGCATGCAAGACATCGTGCTATAAGCGTCGCCTTAATCAAAGGAGGTAGCGATGAGCACAACATCGGTAGCCATCGGGGTCAATGAATCCACGAGGCGGGCCGCGGGCACCATGGCCGAGGACTTCGGCTTCGATACCTCGCCCATCACCCGCGCCTTCCGCAAGCAGGTCGAACGCGAGCAGGCGATTCCCCTGGGCCCCGAATGCCCCGAACCCAACAACGAGTCGCTGGAGTCCATCCGCGAGGCGGAGAGGATCGTCGCGGAGAAGCGCCCGGGCTATGCCACGGCGGAAGAGATGTTCAATGCCATGGGGGCGTAGCAATTGCTGAGGGCGGGATTCACCCCGCAATTCCACTGGGACGCCAAGTGACTGGAAGCGAGGCACGTTGACCTCGCGGTCCATCAGGGCCGCCGTCGCCGGCGCCGTGGAGCAGGCGGGGCCGTGGACCGCTGGCCGGCCGCTCTGCCGTTGGTTGCGAACGCCGATGCAAGCAAGGGCGTGCCGGAGCTAAGCCGGCCCCTCAAAATGGTCCATCCGGCACGTTCGTCAAACAGTCGTGCTCAATGGCCCAAATCGAGTTCGAAAATCAGTCAGAAATGGTCCATCCAGCACGCATGGCCCGTCAAGGACGCCATGGCCCGTGCGGGCGTGGTGATTGAGGCGTAGTACCGCCAAAAACCAATGCGCGCCCCGGCCCCGGAGCTTTTCCGAAGCCGGCACTTTTTTGGCTTAATCTACCCCTGCGCAACTCGCTGGTCAATGTAATCTAGCAGGTCGTCCTTGTGATGTATGCCGAGCTTGGCGTACACGTGGGCAATGTGGGCTTTGGCCGTGCCGCCGGATACTTCGAGCGCCTCTCGGAAGCACGGGGGTGCTCGGCGTCGACGGCAAGCCCATCCCGCACCTTTACGGCACCGGCAAGGTCGTGGAGGCCAACTCCACCGACATCGACGGCGTGACCGGCGCCACCATCACGAGCAAGGCGTTCCTCGCCGCGGTTCAGGACGCCATCGCCAAGGCCTAGCGAGCCTTCACGCAGCGATAAGCCAGCAGAATAGCGCCTTAACGCAGCGCGGGGCCCAATGCTGAGCAGCATGGACCCCGCGCCTGTTGCTATACCTATCGCTTAACAGGCGCCCCCGCCGAGCGTCAGACGCTTCTGCACGTCATCGCCTGCGACCCAAAACCAAGCGCCGCAGCTGCGCGATCGAGCGAGCATCGCTTTGTTGACTTGCCCTGGCCAGTCATCTACCATGTACGGTAATTCACCGCCAAAGGAGGATACATGCCAACCGCCACACTAGAACGCAAGACAAGCCGCATCGATTTACGCATGACCGACGAACAGAAGCGGCAGATAGAGAGCGCAGCCGCCCTGTGCGGAACGAGCATCTCTCAGTGGTCCATCGACCGGCTGCTCGATTCGGCGCGCAGCGACATCGCAAGGGCTCGTACGACCACCCTGTCCAGCCAGGCGTTCGATGAGTTCGCCCGTCAACTCACCGAGCCGGTCGACCCAACGTTCGAGGCGTTTGCAAAGCGGAAGTCCTTATGGGAAGCCTAGTGTTCACCGCACCCAGGCCGCTAGAACCCAACGACCCGCTTGACGGGTTCTCATGCGGAATCTCCCTGGTAGACACCTGGCTGCATGCGCGAGCGCGGAACGCACGCACAGCGGGCACAGCCGTCGTCTATGTGTCGTATGCCACAAGCGGCCGTCTCGCTGGCTTCTACACCCTCAGCGCCCATTCGCTTGAACGCAGCGCGACGCACGGTTGGATGGCCCGCAATGCTCCCGAGCAGATACCGGGAATCCTTCTGGGAATGCTTGGCATTGACGCATCCTTCCAAGGCATGCGTCTAGGTTCAAACCTGCTGCTCGATGCCGTGCATCGAGCCACGACAGTCGCCGACACCATCGGAGCGCGTGCACTCCTGGTCGATCCTATCGACGACGCCTCACGGGCCTTTTACGCCCATCACGGATTCAGGCCCCTGCCGGAATCAACCAGGATGTATGCGAAGCTCATGTAGGATTATCTACCGCCGCACGCGCCGGGCTCGCCTCCTACACTCGATACGCAAGCACGGCCATCACGTCGGAGACGGTACGGATGCGCTTTTGCAGGCCCTGCTCTATGTATGAGAGGCGGCCCGGCTGCGTGGCGTGGGAACTTGCCGACAGGATGGCCATCGCCTCATCGACGAAATCGGCGAGCTTGTCGGGATTGAACCAGCTCACCATGTCGACCTGCGCAAGATTTGCCGCCGGGTCGGGACCGAACGGCTTGGCGGCAAAGCTCCAATCACCATCCGCCACCTGAGCGGGCGTTTTCTCATACCAAAGACAATTCCCCGAATCAAAAAGCGGCGCGGGGCGCATCTCAAGCGTGTCGATGTTGCGGATGAAACCGAAATTGCGCCAATGACGATCCGAATTAGCGATGAGAGCGTCGCACACGATCATTTTGCTCAACGCCTCGCGCACGCGAACGTCGCCGCACCCGTAAAGCCCGGCGTATCGGCAGAACCGGTCATATGTGGACGCGCCCCTGGTTGCCCCCATGGCATCCTTCACATATGCCGCCGGAACGTACTCCTCACGCGGGCCGAGGAAATCCGGGCATGCGCATGCCAGGCCGCCGCCGGCCTGCACCACCTCATAGGGGACAAACTCCCCCTCCCCCAACAAGCGTTTATGGAGAGCGGCGGCCACCGCCTCATTACACGGGCGCTGATCGTCTGCCCCGCACCCCTTCAGCAGGACTCGCACGCCATCACGTATCGCCCAACGCTTGGGCAGCTCGCCCTCCGAAGTATTGTCGGGCGAGTCGAGGCCGACGTTGGCAAGCCATTCGTCCCATCCCTCATCGCAAGCGCCCGCAAAATCGTTCTCAAAATAGTTGAGCTTCGCCCACTTCAAGTCATCGCGACCCTGCGGGCAAACCCAATAGCAGTCAGACAGCGACATTCCCAGGCTGCGAATCGGAATCTCCCAATTCTGTCGGGCATCGAGCTCGGGCATCTTGAGCAAAAGGCCCGGACGGGTGTTGGGAACCGAGCGATGCTCCCACCACGCATTGAGCTCCCGCTTGCGGGCCAAACCCCCTCGCGTCACCGTTCCAAAAGGCATGTGAGCGGCGTCGAGGACTTCGGTTACCTCCAGCGGATGCTCAGACGATGAGTCATACACGATCGAAGCGACCTCGTACTCGGCACACATGAGAACCAGCTGCGTCGCCGTGGAAGAAAAAACCTTGCGGCCAGAACCCCTTCCCCGAGACGCGTCGGCATATTTTGTCACGGACTCCGCGCTGACCATCTTGCGCCCGCCCACCATTGACACTTCAAGGGTGCCTTGCGACGCAAGTTGGGAGATGCGAGCCTTGGTTAGCCCCAAAGCCTTTGCCGCATCCCCCATCGTGAGCTTGCCACAAGTTTCCATATGCACCACCAACTAGCTCGTTAAATATAGTTGGTGAGATTATAACTCAATTTCTTTGTGATATTACTTAACAAGCAATGCCTTTAATTTAACGCTCACGTCATCATCTGCAAGGCTTAGGCGCATGCGATATGCATCCTCTCTGTGAGACCAACGTTGGCATAAGATTTGCAGCGGTGCTGACAAGGAGCGCGTCCGACGTGGCCGGCCGCTCAGGGCGAACGCCCACCTTGCTTGGCGGCGCAAGGCTTTTTGGACCCCGTGACTACTCCGAAACTCGATTTGCCGCCAGTGCGACCCCAGAGGAACGATGAACAGGTCCCCCGGCGGCCTCTCCGTGGCCAGTTTTCGGCGCCGGCGCGGGCGGGATTACAGTTGGAGACTACTTGTCCATCGCCTTCTAGACTTTCTGCCCGCGCGGCAAGGATGACCACGCGAACAGGAGAAAGAGACGTCTAACGAAGAAGTCAGACACCGTGAGATTCTCCGCCGGCTTAAGTCCCAGGGCCCTCGAGCACCCGCCCGCTTCCAAGACGGCACGACGCCATGCCGGCCCCATCACGGTCGGCGATACCGAAGGTGGTAGAATGTGCAGGCATGACCCCCAATTGTGGCAGGAGGCATTCCGAACCACTGGCAGCATCCCTTTGGGGTAAAAACAGGAGACTCCCCCGCAATCAAGCCCACGTCATGTCCTCCGACTCTCCGGGCAAGCGGCCGCATGACGGATAGTTTGATTGGAGCGCAATGAAACCCAACCTCGACACGCTCAAGAAGGTCGAGCTACGCAAGGCGTGGCCCCATGAGGCGCTCGACTTCACCAAGTGGCTCTCGGAGGAGCCCAACCTCGCATTGCTGGGTTCCGAGATCGGCATCGAGCTCGAGCTCATAGAGACCGAATCGTCCGTGGGCTCGTTCAACGTGGACATCTACGCACAGGAAGCCGGGACCGGACGCAAGGTGATCATAGAGAACCAGCTCGGGGGCACTGACCACGACCACCTGGGCAAGGTAATCACCTACGCCGCTGGCAAGGGTGCCGAGGTGGTGGTGTGGGTGGTGGCCCGCGCCCG
>USJP01000093.1 GCA_900555105.1 uncultured Coriobacteriaceae bacterium
TCTGGCGGAGGGCTAGGGATTTGAACCCTAGAGACGGTTTTGCCGCCTACACGATTTCCAATCGTGCTCCTTCGGCCACTCGGACAGCCCTCCGTAAGCGAGGTTCAAGTATACGCATTTCTCCGTTCGCGTCCAGTTCTTTGCACAAATCCCCCGCCTCATCACTTAGTCACCACAGATAAGCGTACAATCCAGCGCATCATCTTCGCGAGGAGGCACCATGGACGTGCTGCAAGCCTTTTTCAGCTCTCTGTTCACACTCGGTGATCCGAGTGCGGCTAGTGTGAGCTTCCCTATAGCGTTGGAGTTTGGTGCCGTCCTTGCCGGCGCCGTGTCAGGTGCCCTCACAGCCTGCAACATGCGCATGGACCTCATCGGAGTGTGCGTTCTGGCCGCGGCCAGTTCGCTGGGCGGCGGTTTGATTCGCGACATGATCCTCTCCGATCAGGGCGTCTACATGCTCGACTATCCCCAGGCAATGCTTTGCTGCATTGTTGTCGCCTTTCTTGCCTTTTTCTTTTCAAGCCTCATTCAGCGTTTTGAAAAGCCCGTTGCCTTCTTCGATATCGTAAGCGTGGCCTTGTTCACCGTTTCAGGTGCAGACAAAGCGCTCGTTGCCGGATACGGCATTTCTGCAGGCATAGTTTTGGGAGTGCTCACCGCCGTGGGTGGAGGCGTCATCCGCGATGTCATCGTAGGACGAGTGCCTGCCATCTTCCGGGCAAGCAACTTCTATGCCGTCTGCTCCCTGGCAGGCGCACTTGTCTATTGTCTGCTTGTCACAAATCACATGGTGAAGGATTGGGCCGCCCTGGTAAGCGCCGCAATCGTGCTGTCTTTGCGATATCTGTCGCTACACTACAACTGGCACACGTGCGCTCCTATCGATTTGGCGCAGCGCTATGCACGATGTCATGACACTTCCCCAGACAACCTGAAAGACCGGGAAGAAAAGACTGAGGGAGAAGATTAGAGCGTTGCGGAAGCTGCTTCCTCTTGAACCTCGTCGATAACGTCATCGACCGTGGGATTGTAAATCGTCTGAGTGGCAAGGCCCACCTCTTCGAGGTCAAGAACCTGCAAGCCACCCTCATCATACACAGCGATGGTCGAGGATGCCTCAAGGTTGTTGACATAGAGTTCGAAGAGTTGCGTCCTAAGCGAATCGCGCAGATTCTGCTTGATGGAGGCCATAATGTCGCTGGGAACATCTGACAGGTCGATGTCTCCGGCATTATCCGTCTTGGCCTGATAGAAGCCTGTGCACGTGATGATGTAATAGCCGAAGCGCGTCCTCACGATAGAGGAAGTCTCCCCAGGCTCAAGCTCATTGAGAGCATCCTGGTATTCCTGGGGGAACGTGGTAAGGAAGTCCCAACCAGCTTCACCGCCCTGATCGGCAGTGGAATCCATCGAGTAGGTGCGGGCCATCTCGGCAAAATCGGCACCGTCGTCGAGCTGGTCCTTCACCTCGCGCGCAAGGCTGTAATCCGTCTGCGAGAACAAGATGAAGGAAGAACGCTTGGTCTCAAGACCGGCAATCATCGTACGCGCATAGCGACTGATTTGCTCGGAGGTTGGCTCAGGCTCGGGGATAACGACATCACGC
Source organism: uncultured Coriobacteriaceae bacterium (assembly GCA_900555105.1). Classification (GTDB taxonomy): domain Bacteria; phylum Actinomycetota; class Coriobacteriia; order Coriobacteriales; family UMGS124; genus UMGS124. Next base: position 1,610 of record USJP01000093.1, read on the forward strand.
AGGCAGGAACGAAGCATCTGTTCGCGCACGGCAGCCGTGTAGCTCTCCTCGGTATAGCCCGAATTGTTAATCGCTGACAGGAAAGAGTTGCGATTGGGATAGAGACTCGCAACATCGTTGACGGCAGCCTGTACGTCGCTATCGGACAGTTCGACACCCAAATCCTGGGCGGCAGACTCGAGCAGAACCACATCAATCAAGTTGCAAATGACCTGTGCACGGAAGTCCCATGCAGTCATATTCTGCGCAGCAAGGTAATTCTGCTGGTCGGCAACAGTCGTGAGGCCCAGACGCGTATATTCCGCCTGCACAGCCTTGTTCACCTCGACCTGAGTGATGACCGTGCCGTTGACAACGGCCGCCACATCCGAAGCTTCAAGATGGTTTGCCTCAAGGGCCTCGCTGACCATGGTCTGCGTGTCTTCGGAAGTGACAGTGCTCGCCGATGCCGAGCAACCGGAAATGATTGCACAAGCAATGCAGAGTGAAGATACAGACAGCGCAACGATGGCTGACGTTGAAACGCGATCCATAAGCCCCCCTTACGCTATCTTCCTTACTGCCTGCTATCAGAAACATTCATAGGCTACTTGCAAGAAAACAAATGACAGTGCAGGTCATGTGTGCAACGTTCAACTTCAAATAAAAACAAAAGGCCGAAGGGGTCCGCTCGATAAACGGTGCCCCTTCGGCCTGCGACGGTTGATACCGTGTCGGCTGTTCTTAGAACTCGAGTTCCTCGAGACGGTCAAAGACGGCCTGGATGCGCGTGAGGAAATCCCACGGATCGAAGATCTCATCGAGCTTCTCAGCGCTGAGCGTGCACTCGGGGTCTGCCTCGAGACGCTCGCGATAGGTGGGGCCATTCACCGCTTGCTGGATGTCTTCCCACACAGCCATGGCGTTGCGCTGCACGATGGTATAGGCCGCCTCGCGGGTGATGCCCGTGTCAACAAGAGCAAGCAGGACCTTGCTGGAGAAGATGAGGCCGCGCGTGCGGTTGAGGTTGTGCTTCATCTTCTCGGGATACACCTGCAGGCCGTCGAGCATCCACTGCATCTTGCCGAACATGTAGTCAAGCGCGATGAACGAGTCGGCAAGGGCCACGCGCTCGGCACCGGAGTGCGAGATGTCGCGCTCATACCACAGGGCAACGTCGTCATAGGCAACCTGGGCGTTTGCCTTCACGACGCGCGCAAGGCCGCACACGCGCTCGGCGGTGATGGGGTTGCGCTTGTGAGGCATGGCGGAAGAGCCCTTCTGACCCTTCTTGAACGGCTCTTCAGCCTCGATGACGTCGGACTGCTGCATGAGGCGTACCTGCATGGCGATGCTCTCAAGCGTGGAGGCCGTGACGGCGAGCGTCGACATGACCTGGGCATGACGGTCGCGGGCAAGCACCTGGGTCGACAGCGGGTCGGGGGTGAGACCGAGCTTGGCGCAGACATACTGCTCCACGAACGGGTCGATGGAGGAGTAAGTGCCCACTGCACCCGAGATGGCACCGGTGGCTGCAACCTCGCGAGCCTGCTCGAGGCGAGTCTGGGCACGCTTGAGGGCCCATGCCCAGGAACCAAACTTCATGCCAAAGGTCATGGGCTCGGCATGAATGCCATGCGTGCGGCCCACGCACAGGGCATCTTTGAGCTCAAAGGCACGGCGGCGGCACGTCTCACCAAGCTGCTTGACGTCAGCAAGAATGATGTCGATGGCCTGCGTGATCTGATAGGAAAGCGCGGTATCGCCCAGGTCGGAGCTCGTCATGCCGTAGTGCACCCAGCGGGAAGGCTTGGGGTCTCCCTCGGGAATCTCGGCGTCGATGTAGGAACCCATGTTCGTGAGGAAGGCAATGACGTCGTGGTTGGTGACTGCCTCAATCTGGTCGACTTCCTCCTTGTTGAAGGCGGCATGCTCGGAAATCCAAGCCGCCTCTTCCTTGGTGATGCCGATCTTGCCCAGCTCAGCCTGGGCCTCGCAAGCCGCGACCTCAACTTTCTGCCAAATGGCGTACTTGTTCTCAAGCTCCCAGATGGCTCCCATTTCAGGGCGGGTGTAGCGATCGATCATGGTCATCCTCTCGTCTCACAAACCTGACAATAATCCAAGAAAGGCCCCGCCCAGTTTCCCAGGCGAGGCCTTGAAAAGCAAATCTTAGGCGTTGGCGGCGGCCGCGGCGTTCATGGCGCGAACCTTGGCCTTGCGGCGCTCGGTCTCGGTGAGCAGGCGCTTGCGCATGCGGATGTGACGCGGGGTCACCTCGACAAGCTCGTCATCGGCGATGTACTCGAGGGCCTCCTCAAGCGTGAAGGTACGCTTGGGGGTAAGCTGCACGGCGATGTCAGCCGTGGAGGAACGCTGGTTGCCCAGGGACTTGGTACGCGCGACGTTGACGACCATCTCGCCCTCGCGAGGCTGCTCGCCCACAATCATGCCCTCGTAGCACTCGTCGCCCGGCTCAACGAAGAGCTGGCCGCGCTCCTGCAGGGTGCCCAGAGCGTAAGCGACGGCGGCCTCGGTGGACATGGAGACCATAAGGCCGTTCTTGCGGGCGTTGATGTCGCCTGCGTAGGGGCCGTACTCGAGGAACGTGTGGTACATCATGGCCTCGCCGTGGCTGACGTTGAGCACGCGGGTCTTGAGGCCCATGAGGCCGCGGGTGGGGATCTTGAACTTCACGTTGGCGCGGTCGTCGTAGGTCTCCATGTTGGTCATGACGCCACCCAGTGCCATCGACCCCACGAAGCCGAACTGCTCGATGACCTTGCCGGCGTACTCGGCAGGAGTCTCGACCACAGCCTCCTCGTAGGGCTCGAGGAGCTTGCCGTTCTCGTCCTTGTGATAGATGACGCGGGGACGGCCGACCTGGAACTCGTAGCCCTCGCGGCGCATGCTCTCCATGAGAACGGTCAGGTGCAGAATGCCGCGGCCGGCGACCTCGACGCCCGAGTGATCCTCGAGCTCGTTAATGGACATCGTGATGTTGGCCTCTTTCTCGGCCATCAGGCGCTCCTTGAGCTGGCGGGCGCCCACGATGTTGTTCTGGTCCTCGCGACCCACGAGCGGCGAGGTGGAAGCCTCAAAAATGACCGACAGCGTGGGGGGATCAACGTGAAGGGGCTCAAGGCGCTGGGGGTTCTCAGGATCGGTGAACACGTCGCCGATGTCGATAGCGTCAGCACCCACAACTGCGGCGATGTCGCCAGCCTGAGCCTCAGTGCACTCCTTGCGGCCAAGATAGTCGAAGGTGAAGAGCGTCTTGACCGTGGCCGTGGAAGTGGAGCCGTTATTCTTGACGACAGCGATCTTGTCACCCTTGTGCACCGTGCCGGAGTAGATGCGGCCCACGCCGATGCGGCCAAGGAAGTTGTCGTGGTCGACGTTGACGACCTGCATGGCAAGAGGGGCATCGACATCAACGTCGGGAGCGGGCAGGCCGTCGACGATCATGTCGAGCAGCGGGTACATGTCCATGTTGCCGTCTTCAGGATCAAGACGGGCATAGCCGTTGACACCGGAGGCAAACACGACGTGCTCCATGGAGAAGGTGAGCTGCTCGTCAGTGGCGCCCAGGTCGCACATCAGGTCGAGCACGTCGTTGACGGCAGCCTCGGGACGGGCGCCGGGACGGTCGATCTTGTTGATGACGATCATGATGGAAAGGCCGGCAGAGATAGCGTTGGAGAGCACGAAACGCGTCTGGGGCATAGGGCCCTCGAAGGCGTCAACGAGCAGCAGGGCTCCGTCAGCCATATGCAGAACGCGCTCGACCTCGCCACCGAAGTCAGCGTGGCCAGGAGTGTCGATCACGTTGATCTTGATGCCCTTGTACTCAATGGAGATGTTCTTGGCAAGGATGGTAATGCCGCGCTCGCGCTCCTGGTCGTTAGAGTCGAGGATGCGCTCCTGCACCTCCTGGTTGGCACGGAAGGCGTCCGTCGCACGCAGGAGCTTGTCGCACAAGGTAGTCTTACCATGGTCGACGTGGGCGATGATTGCAACGTTTCTCAAGTGCTCCTGACGCATATGTTTTTCAACCTTTCAGACGTAACGTGCGTACATGCGATAAGAATAGCGAGTTCTATGCGAGTAACTCCACCACACCGGCAGGTGCAACATCTGAGCACACAAAGTTTTGCTCATCGGCGGGGTTGTCATAGGTAAGGTAGGCGGAATAGCCCTGCGAAAGGCCCTTCTCGCCGTATTCGACGATGAGGGCGGGAACATATCCCTCTTCAAAGCCTTCGTCGATTGCGCCGTCGTACGCAATGGCATAACGCACGGCAGGGCCGGTAAGACCCTCAATCGACTGCTTGCCGGTGGCAGCCGCGCGCACGCGCGCACGGGCCTCCTCAATGCTTTCCTCGAAGTCATCGTCATCAAAGGTGAGCAGCGTTGCCTTGCCGGCCTTGTCGGCAACGGCAAGGCTCACCGAAAGCTCGCCAGAGGTGACAAGAATATCGAGTGCATAATCAATGAGGGAACAGGTGAGGTCGTCGAGCTCTTGGCTGATGGGCTCGGGGGTGCAGGGCGCGTCATGTGCGTCGCTCATCATGCTTCCTTCCTGTCGGTATCTTCGTGCTCAACATCCTGGTCGGAATCAATCACAGGCGCCTCAAGCGCAGCGGGGACCTTCTGGGTGGATGCGACATCCTCGTCATCGGTCAAACCCAGCGCACATTTAAAAGAGGCAATCGACTCGTCGATGGCCAAGATATGACCTTTGAGCTTGCGACACGTGAGGATGGAACGCGTGAGAATCGTGGAGGCGACCACGGCTGCAACGGCAAGTACGGTGAAGATGGCAATGCGTGCCATCATCAGGCGCACGTAGCGCAAGGCGACGAATCCCACAACAATGCATACCAACAAGGCGATGATGGAATTGCGGCGAGCTTCCTGCTGAACACCCAGGTATATACACACCTGTTGGCGCAGGAGCTCCACACCCTTCAACCGCGACTGTTTCTCGACGAGAGCGGTCACACGCGTTTTGCCCTTGCGGGGATTTGCATACGAGTCCACCTGACGGGCCGCTGAGCGGTTGTGCGGGTTGAGAAGGTACTTCTTTGCCTCGCGAGC
>USJP01000094.1 GCA_900555105.1 uncultured Coriobacteriaceae bacterium
CCCGCTCATGCGCCTCTGACCCTTGGAAGCCGCGCGCCTTTGAGGTGGGTGCGCACATCCTCGGGGTGCCGGGTGCCCTGGCGTCACGCTCTGCTTCTCGCGGCCCTGCCAAGGCGCGCGTTGCCTCGGCCTCGCTTGCCATCGCCATCGTGCTCTTCGTCACGGCGGGCTCCTTCGGCGATGCACTCAAGGCGATTGCAGGTGCCACGACTGAGGAATACGATTACGACATCTCGGTCTCGGCGTACTCCGACCAAGACGGTGACGTTTCTCGTGCACAAGCCGTGTACCAGGAGCTTTGCAACGTTGGGGGCGTGCAGGGTAAAGGCGCTATTGCATTGGTAAGCCTGCCGGCATCAATGCCTGTTTCCATGGCCGGCGACGATGCCTATGGCTATGACGACGGTACGGGTGCCTTCCAATATCAAGCCTCTCTCGTTTTCGTTGATGACGAGGCGTACCGCACCTATCTCGATCAGCTCGGTTTGAACGCCGACGAGTATCTCGACGCCTCGCATCCCAAGGCGCTCGCGTACAACGAGACCGGCCATAATGGCGGCGTGGGCTACGCGAATCTGCATGAATACGCAGGTACAGGCACGGTGAGCCTTTTCTCCTATGACCTGCCGGCCGAGGCTTCCGCGCGTGGGCCGCTGTACGAAAGCCTGTACGCAAGCGACGGCTCGTATGCTGCGGGCGCGGACGCAGCCGGTGTTTGGGAGATGGTTGCGTCGGAGTACGAGTATTCGGGTTCCTCCGATGAGGGCGCATCTTCTGAGGGTTCGGGGGCAGACTCGCAAGCCAACGCGTCCGATACTAGCCAAACCGTGAGGTACCCCCGCTCCGAGTATGCCAAGCCACTTGCCGACATCGAGGTGGGCGCGGTTGTCGACGAGAAGCCCCAAGGCATGTCGCTCAATGTTCAGGCAGGTCTCATCGTGCCGATGTCGTTTGCAAAGACGCTGTTTGGGCAGGACAACCTGGCTGCTGCGACTATCGACGGGGGCTCCCTTGGCTTTGCCGCCTACTTCGATGCCGACGACTCCGCCCAGGCGACAAGTGCGATGTACAACGTCATGAACGACTCGGATTTCCTGGGCTACAGCGTCTTTAACGTGGACGAGCAGGTGAAGAGCCAGACCGACATGGTGACGGTCGTGAACACGCTGTCGTACTCGTTTGCCATAATCCTCGCGCTTGTGGCCGTGGCAAACGTCTTCAACACGCTTGTGAGCAGCCTGCTTCTGCGCCAGCGCGAGTTTGCAGTGCTGCAGTCGGTGGGCATGTCCCGTGCGGGCGTGCGTCGCATGGTGATGTGGGAGTGCGTGCGTTTTGGCGCCCGTGGCCTTATCTGCGGTATGGCGGTGTCGTTTGTGGTGGCGCTGCTGCTCCACCGTGCCATGGAGCTCTCGTTCAGGGGACTTGGCTTTACCATGCCTTGGGCATCGGTGGCCATCGCATTCGCCGTCTGCATCCTGGTAACGCCTTTGGCCTGCGCTTACGGCCTCAAACACGCCAAGACCGACAACGTCGTGGAGGCCCTGCGCATGCAGTAGCTCATGCGTTGCGCTGAATCCATCTGATAACAAAGGGCGAGCCCGCAGCGATGCGAGCCCGCCCTTCTTTGTGTGTAGCCCTGGTCTGACCCATGTAACTGAACTATACTATCGTTATAACGATAATTGGAGGTGTGCAATGGGGACAATCGAGCTGTATCACGGCTCGTCGCATGTTGTCAAGCGCCCGACGTTTGGTTTGGGAAACCCGCGCAACGACTATGGCCTGGGGTTTTACTGTACTGAGACCTTGGCCATGGCCCAAGAATGGGGCTGTGTCGATGGCAACAGCGGCTATGCCAACAAGTATCGTCTTGACCTGGCCTGTCTCGATGTGCTCGATTTGTCGGAAGATGAGGGCTATAACGTCCTCAACTGGCTTGCCGTGCTGCTTGACAACCGTATGGTGAGGCTTTCTGCCGGCCTTCCCAAACAGGCGGCTGAATATCTTGCCAAGGTGTTCCTGCCGGACTATCGAGATTCCGATGTCATGCGCGGGTATCGTGCGGATGACTCATATTTTGCCTTCGCTTCGGCGTTTCTGTCGGGTGCCATTTCTCTTGAGCAGCTCCGTCGTGCCATGATGCTGGGGGAGTTGGGTGAGCAGGTGGTTGTGCGCTCGTCCCGCGCATTTCAAAGGCTTGAGTTTGTTGAGGCGATTGCAGCCGATGGCAGCGTGTTTTACCAGCGCAAAGAGCGTCGCAACGCTCAAGCGAAGGAAGCATTCCAGAAGGAGCGAGAATCTTCGACGGCAACACAAGGGCTCTATGCCGTCGATATGCTCAGGGAGGAGTGGAACAATGACAGCGCCCGCTTTCGACATCCTCTATCTCGATGATGCAATGGCAAATTTGGGTGGCATGTTGGAGTATGCGGCTCTTGATTGCGGCCTCGATCTCGACACCTTTTTCGGGTACTTCCTGACTTCCGGTGTCGCCATCCAATTTGAGAGGGGAAACCCCAGCTATGTGGCTGGACTTTCGGGCCCGGAACTCGTTCGCAAAGTCCTGCAGCGCTCGGGTTGCGATGTCGCATCGCTGCCTGAGCCTGCCACGCGAGAAGGTTTTGGCCCTCAGTACTGGGCGGGATGGTCGCTTGCCGAGTACCAGTGGGCGCGCGCGGAGCGGTTTTGCGACATGGTCGCCGACGGCCTGACGGCAAGTAAGGTTGTGGATCTCTACCTGCTGCATGAGGCGGATGCGAGCAAGTTCGCCGAAGTCGCCGACGAGATTCTGACAAAGGCGCGCCGGAGTCGCCCGACGCGCCTGCAGACATTGAGAAAGAACAGGGGATTGACTCAGGTTGAGCTTTCCGTTGCGACCGACGTAAGCCTGCGCATGATTCAGCTCTACGAGCAGCGGCAAAACGACATCGCAAAAGCTGAGGCAGGAACAGTCATCCGTCTTGCCCGTGCCTTGGGTTGCGCAGTTGAGGACGTTGTGGAGCCGCCGCTGTATGGCTAGTGGCTCTGCCTACCTCGGAACCACCGTGCCGCCAGCGTCCACCATGGTCTGGGCGATGGCGCGGCCGATCATGTCGAGGTAGGCCTGCTCGCCCTCGGGGCGCAGGTGAGTGTTGTCGGCCCACAGGTAGATTTCCTCGTTGCCGGCGCACACGCTCGGCCAGTCGATGTAGTGCACGTTGTCGTGGGCGTCGGCCACCTGCTGGAGGTTGGCGTTGGCCGCGTCCTGGAAGCCATCGGGGTTGACGGTGCCCACGAGGAAGGCGTGCGTACCTGCGGGAAGCGTCGCGACCATGCCCTCGAGCTCATCGATGCCAGGGGTCGTGTTGGAGAAGCAGGCAAATACGACGACCTTGCCCACCACGCCCTGCGACACGTAGTCGGCAAACACGCTGAACGCCTGGAAGGGCATGCGTCCCACGTAGGCATCCTCATAGCCCGTGGGGAAAATGTCGTAGAAGCCGTCCTCGGGCGGCACCGAGTCGCCGATGAGGATGGGGGAGTAGACCCCTGCCGCATTGTCCTGCTCAGACTGGTGCAGCGAGAAAGACATGATGCCCTCAGGCAGGGAGACGGGCGCCGGTGCTTGGTCGGCTTGCTTCACGGTGCCTGCGGCACTGGCGTCGGCGGTCGGCGTAACGTCTTGCACAACGGGCATGTCGCTGGGCTGATTCGCCGTGGCGACCGGAGCAGCTGCCCCGTCTCCCGCCTGGCCTGTGGTGCCTTGGGCGTTCGTGCGGCCGGCCGTAAGGTCGCGCGCCTTGTCCACGGCCTCGCCGGTGGAGGAGATGGCATCCTTGGGCACGAGGGTGACTTCGGGTACTGCGATGCAGCCCACTGTGGCAACTACCAGCAGCAATGCGCATACACCCGTGCCTGCCACCTGCGGCGTGCGTGCAAAGAACGCGGGACCCTCCTGGCGAATGCGGGCCATGAGCTCCTTGTTGCCCAAGGGCTGCTCGATGAACCTCCAGGCCAGCTCGGCCACGCCCAGCGACACGGCTGCTGCCAGGAGCTTCAGCCACCATGCGGCGCCACCGGTGGCACCCATGAGCACGATGACGGGGTAGTGCCACAGGTACAGCGAGAACGACCTGCTGCCGAGCCATTGCAGGGGTGCGCAGGAAAACGCGCGGTTGAGCAGCGTCCCGGGCGACAGCAGGTTCATCATGAGCAGGCACGTGAGGATTGTGGCGAGCAGCATGCCGCCATAATAGAAGAACTGCGAGGTGGGAGGCACAACCACCATGATGACGACGAGGCCCACCAGGCCCACCCAGCCAAAGACCTCGACGGCGGTGGAGGGGGGCAAACACAGGGCGATCCACAAAGCCGCGCGGCGAGGCGGGGTCGGCAAAGCGACGCACGCCCACCTGCTCAACGAGCAGATTGCGACCAACCACGGGCATATAGCCTAGGGGCCACATGAACGCCAGCAAGGCGCCTGCCAGCACGGCAAAGGCGCGCGTGTCGCAGCCGTAGTACACACGGCTCGGGTCGGTTCCGGGCACGTAGAGCGCCGCCATGAGCACGGCCGAGACGAGGGTGAGTACGCCCGCGACAATGGCCATGGCGCCCTTGTTGTTGTGCGAAAGCTTGAGGCCTACTGTGAGGAGGAGCGGCCACAGGATGCAAAGCTGCGCGTCAACGCCCAAATACCACAGGTGCGTGAGCGGAGAGACGCCGCCGATCTTGTCGAAGTACGACAAGCCGTTCACGATGTAGTTCCAGTTGTCGAAGAACAGAAGGCTCGGCAGGATATCGGGGCGCATCTTGGTGAGGGCCACGTGATTGAGGGCGATGCAAGCCACGCAGACAATCAGGATCATCGCTGCCATGGGAGGCCAGAGACGCTTGAGGCGGCGACCCCAGAAGCTCGGCAGATTCACGTCGCCCGTGCGGTCGAACTCGCGCAGGATAGAGTTGGTCACCAAGTAGCCCGTCAGCACGAGGAACATGACGACGCCCATATGGCCGCTTGGCAGCCAGTTCACTTCCAGGTGGTATGCCACCACGGATGCGATCGCCAAGGCGCGCAGACCCTCGATTGACTTCACGCGTGCGTTTGCCATGTCTGTTCCGTTTCCTGTTCCCCATCAGGCCGGGTTCCCGGCCCGGCTGAAACTGTTTTCAGCGCGGGATTATCGCCCAAAACGCCTGTTGCTACAACGTCAGGCGACGCAAACATGCTGCGTACCATATCTTTTCAAGTGTTGCCGGGCGTGCAATGCACATCAACCTGGATTTATCAGGTAGAGAGGGCCTTGAGCACTGACTTGCGCACATGTCGCGTTACACTTATTGCGAGTGTGTCTTTGATTTTTTTGAATCTTTCATCGCGAGGCGGGAGCTGACGTGAGGCTTTTTGGCGATAACAGCAAGTACGGCGACACCGATATTGAGCTTGCCGGTGGCAAGCGCACGGTGGGTGTGAAAGTCGAGGACGGTAAGGCTTTCCCCGAAGGCGTCGCCGGTCTCATCCCCGTCGTCACCAAGCGCAAGAAGGGCGGCACCAAGACCGTCTACGCCTTCCCCACCAAGGAAGGCGATTCCGGCGAGCTTGAGCAGACCGATGAGCTTGCCGTCATTACCGACGGCGTCGATCTCATCAACCGCCTGCTTGCCCAGGCCGCAGAGCTTGCCCGTATCGAGCTCGGCCAGATTTTCGGCGTGACCATGGCCATCACCCCCGAGAACTACAACTTCACGCGCGTGGAGATCGTCCCCATCGACGCTCACAACAAGCCCAGCGAGACTCCCGTGCACCTGCACATCGAGACCTCCGAGGAGCCTTGCGAGCCCGGCAGCCTGAGCTGCGTTATCGAGCTTGACGGCGAGGGCGTGCCTGCCCGCGTGCTCATCTGCGAGTACAACGAGCGCAACGCCACGCTGCGTATCAACGTCAACGTCAACGAGAAGACCGGCAAGCTGAGCGTCCAAAAGGTCGAGGACATCATGGGCAGCGAGGCGCGCCTGCTGTACAAGCGCGGCTGGACTCCCCAGGGCGCCCAGTACGTCGCCGCTCGCAAGGAAGGTCGCGAGGGTGGCGAGCGCGGCGGCAAGTTCGTACGCAAGACCGGTCGCGCCGTGTCGCGTGACCAGCGTGATTCCTTCGACGGCGAGCGCGAGGGCCGCTTCGAGAAGAGCTCGCACCGCAACCGTTTTGATGACGAGCGCGACGGCAGTCGTGGCGAGCGTCCCCGTGGCGGTAAGCCTGCTCGCCGCGACGAGGTCCCCGGCATGAGGCGCATCGACGGCTCTCCCGCCAAGCGTGGCGGCACCCATCGGGATTGCGATGACCGTCGTTCCCGCGATTTCGACGACCGTCCTCGTGGCGAGCGCCGCTACGACGATCGCGGGAATCGCGATTACAGTGAGCGTCGCTATGACGAGCGTCGCTCTGATGACCGTCGCTCCGGTAGCCGCGATTACGACGACCGTCGTTCCGGCGGCTACGACGACCGTGGTAGCCGTGGCGGCGAGCGTCGTTACGACGACCGCTCTCGTGGCGGTCGCGACGGTGGCTCCAATGGCCGCCCGCGCAGCAACGGCGGCAACGGCGGCTCTCGCGGTGGCAATCGCGGCAAAGGAGGCTCTCGCCCTTCCCACTAGGCTG
>USJP01000095.1 GCA_900555105.1 uncultured Coriobacteriaceae bacterium
GGACGGCGACTGGCTGTGGCTCGAGAGCAAGCGCGGCCGCACGCAGGGTCTCGCCCGCGTCACCAAGTCCGTTGCCCCCAAGGTCATCTACCAGGAGCGTTACTGGTTCCCCGAGCTCCTCGACTCCGATGACCCCAACCGCGCCTGGCAGGCCATGAACATCAACCTGCTGACGCAGAACAACGACGAGTGCCCGTTCAACGACGTCTACGGCACCTACGTGCTGCGTGGCGTTCAAATCAACATCACCAAGGCCGACTCTGCGCCCGAGGGCGTGTGGACCGACCCGACAGACTTCACTCCGTGGCTGCCTGAGCCCTCGGAGAACACCGGAGGAGGTAATGCCGTCTATGGCGCGTAACTGCCTGGTTGTTAACCTGGATCGCTGCATTGGTTGCTACAGCTGCGAGCTGGCGTGCAAGATGGAGAACGGCGTGGCCCTGGGCCATCACTGGAACAAGCTGTACCAGGTGGAGCCCTACGGCGAGTTCCCCAACGTCAAGACGTGGTGGCTCTCCAAGCAGTGCCAGCAGTGCACCGATGCCCCCTGCATCAACGTGTGCCCCACGGGCGCTTCCTACCGCGATGAGGAAGACGGCGTGGTTCTCGTGAACGAGGAAGCCTGCATCGGCTGCCAGCTCTGCATGGATGCCTGCCCCTACGGCGTCCGTGACTACAACGACGAGCTGGGCGTCGTGCAGAAGTGCAACCTCTGCAAGGACCTGCGCGCCGAGGGCGAGAAGCCCGCGTGCGTCAAGAACTGCCCCGGCAAGGCCCGCTTCTTCGGCGACCTTGACGACCCCGAGTCCGATGCGAGCAAGGCCCTGGCGGCGGCTGACCCCGAGTCCATCCACCAGCTGCCCGACAACGGCAACGGCCCGCTCACGTGCTACATCCTCTCGCCTAAGTTCGGCGAGTGGCGCTACGAGGACCTCGTGGTGACGGTCAACAAGGAAGACAAGTACGTCACGACCGAGGGTTCGCTGGACTTCTAAGGTTTTACTTTAGGGTTATCCAGGCGTGTCAGCTGGGAATTTGTACCGGTTGGCACGCCTGGAGCGAATCGGGTGGGCGCGTGGGTATGTGTTGCGCGCCCACCTGTCGTCAACGCAGCGCCAGCGCGAAAAAAGTCGAGATACTGCCGCAAAAAAGGGGTTCGTGTATCAGATACGAACCCCCAAAACGCGGCAGTATCTCGGGATGTACGTGCTTGCGCAAAGGATTTTGCTTCGGGCTGCCGGCAATGCGACGAGGCCGCGCGCAGTGTAGCCCTTTGCGCAAGTCAATTGAGCAGATTAAGGGATAGGGAGACCGCACCATGATCACCAAGCAAGAGTTCACCGGGTATCTTGCCGCGAGTGAGCAGACGTACACGTTCCTCTCGCAGATGTTGTTCCGCGAGCTCAACGAGGAGGCCATTGCGGCGCTCAAGGGCCAGGAGTGGCCCATGGAGACGGGCAACGAAACGCTCGATCGCGGATATGCCCAGGTGAGGCGCTTCTTCAACTTCGCATCCACCGACATTCGCACGCAGCTTGCTGTGGAGTATGCGCGCGTGTTCCTGGCGGCAGGCGTGTTCGGAAGCGACAAGATGACTGCCGTGCCCTATGAGTCGGTCTTCACGAGTGAGGGTCATCTCATGATGCAGGCCTCGCGCGACGACGTGGTGCGCCGCTTTGCCGCTGACGGGTTCCAGGTGAACCCTGACCTGCACGAGCCCGAGGACCACTTGGCGTTCGAGCTTGAGTATGTCGCCCACATGAGCCGCAAGGCTGCTGAGCTCGTCGAAGCCGGCAACGCCGAGGCCCTGGCGGCCAACGTGGCGCGCCAGGTGGAGTTTATCGACGCACACCTGCTCAACTGGGTGGGCAACCTGTATGAGACGGCACACGAGTACGCTAAGACGACGTTCTACACCGGCATGCTTCTGGTGGTTCTGGGTGCGGCTGAGCAGAGCCGCGACCTGCTTGCAGAGGTTTCCGAACAGTTGAAGGCGGGCACTGGCCTGCCCGACGAGGCCGCGGACGAGACCCACGACGTCCCGCACGAAAAGGCGGTGGCATAGCATGAGTTCTGCCGACCTGATTGCCCTGGTTATCTCGCTTGTCATTGCGCTACTGCTGGCGTTCCCGCTCGCCAAACCCCTCAAGGCGCACCCCACACCGTTCTACCTGGCGGCTCTCGCCATCGTGGGCGTATACGTCATTGCGGTTGGGACAGGCGTTGACCTCAACAACTGCCGTGCGATCACGTTTGTGCTGCAGAAGGGCTATCTCTCGTCTTTCCTCCTTGCCATCGTCATGTTCACGGGCTGCCTGGACAACACGAGCGCACTCAAGCGCAAGTGGCGTCCGGTTCGCGGGGAGCTCTCCGTCCTCTCGCTTATCTTTATCCTGGGGCACCTGTACGTGTTCCTGCCCAGCTACCTCGCACGCCTGTTTGCCGGCTCGCACCTCAAGGCCAACGTCGTGGCTTCGATTTCCGTTGCGCTTGTGCTCGGCGTCATCTTCATCGTGCTCGGCGTGACGTCGTTCAAGAGCGTGCGCACTCGCATGAATCCCAAGGTGTGGAAGGCGATTCAGCGCTTCGCCTACCTCATGGTTGCGCTCTACATCGTGCACGTCGGGTTCTTTCTGGGCGGCTCTGCCTTCGGTGGCTCGGGCAAGGGCGTCGCAAGCTTCGTGGTGTATGTGGTGCTCGTGATTGCCTACGCTGTGCTGCGCATCTGGAAGGCCATCCGTGACAAGCGCGCCCATGCGCAGTCCGAGACGCCTGCGGTCGCAGGGGCTGTGAGCGAGTAGCAGCTGGCGATGGGGTAGCGGAGTTGCATGCATGCAGCTGGATGGGTGTGGCCGCGTTTCCGGCCCGTCCCTTGCCCGCGCCCAAGAGTCGGAAGGTATACATGTCTCAATGACGGCGACGCCCCCGAGTTTGCATGCTCGTGGGGCGTCGCTGTTTTTTGGTTTGCGCCAGGGCCCGCGTTGTGCTCCCTTGGATTGGGCAAGAGCGAGCGCTTCGAGCTTGTGTTCCCGGCGGTCGTTGAAAGCCATGTTCGGCATGGTTGCCGGGCGCACGGTTGTTCCGGCTCTCGGTTGCTCATCCAGTCGAAGTACTCCTCGGTACATACGGCGCTTGCGTTTTGGCTGGTATAACAGGTAAAAACGCCGAACGGAAGGGCATACGAGCGCAGCAGGTCCATGCCGTGCTGGATGCGCTTGTAGGTGCCCCTGCCGCGCCGCGCGTCGGTGGTCTCCTCGAAGCCCTCGGCGCTGATGGCGGGGATGAAGTTCTTGACCTCGATCATGTCCTGGCAGAACTTCTCGTCGATGAGCGTGGCGTTGGTGAAGCACAAAAACGCGCAGTCGGGATGCTTGCGGCACAGCGCGATGACGTCGTCCTTGCGCACGAGCGGTTCTCCGCCTGTGTAGATGCAGACGTGCACACCGAGTTCTTTGCCCTGGCAGATGATGGAGTCGATGTCCTCGAACGTTAGGTTGAGCTTGTGGCCGTAATCGGCGGCCCAGCAGCCCCGGCAATGCAGGTTGCAGGCGCTGGTGGGGTCGAGGAGAATGGCCCAGGGGATGTTGCAGCCATACTTGGCGCGCATCCTCTCCTGCTTTCCCCAGGCAAGAAAGTTCGCGTCTACCACGGAAGTCTTAAGCAACCCGCCAATTATCTCAGGATTGAGGTGGGCGACCTTGTGAAGTAGCTGTTACCAGTGGTTTCGTTGCCGATGGCGTTGGCAAATGCTTGGCGCTGCGCCGGGAAGATGCCCGCCGGGTCATACTTGTTCACGGCTTCCATGGCTTTGGGCATGTTCTTCTCGGGATTGGCCAAAAGATAGTCAATCGCGGCATTGAGCGCGGCGCGTTTGACGGAGTCTGCGGGGTTCATGGCGTTCTCCTTAATAACCAGGTGTAGAATAACCTACGAATGAAGATTATTCCTTGTGTGATGAGTGGGCACTTGCCAGAAATCTTGGCAATGGACGGTATTCAACAGGGAATATTTACCTGGTTATTTTCGGCGGGTAAGAGGCGATGGCTGATGGGTCAGAAAAAGAAGTCTTCAGGTAAGACTGATCGACGCGTCCTCAAAACGAGGGCGGCTATCAAGGCGGCACTCGACAAGCTTGTCAAAGAGCAAGGCATGGACAAGCTGACCGTGAGTGCGCTGGCGCGTGAGGCAAACATCGACCGCAAGACGTTCTACCTGCATTATGACTCGATTGATGCCCTCATTGACAGCGCTGCGTCGGATATGGTGCAGGACATCATCTCGACCATCGATCCGGACAGGTTGCGGGCTGATCCTGGCGAACAGGTGCGGCTGGCCCTGGCGCATGTCAACGAGAAAATATGCGCGGACGTGGAGTTGTATGCCTATATGGCAAACAACCTCTCGATGGACTTTGTGCTGGGACATATCGAGAAGGCGCTCGTGCATTATGCGCAGACCTATGGGGTGGAGAGCCTTCCCTGCGAGCTGCTGGCAGACGGCGATCCGGGATACTACCGCCCGCGGTTCTACCTGGCAGGAGCCGTGTCGGTCTACAGCGAGTGGTTGTGCTCCGATCGTACGAGGCCCATCGAGGACGTGGCCGAGGTTGTTGCCGACGCTCTCGGTCATGCCCGCTGGTCGGCAGTGCAAGGCGGGGAGTAGTCGAAAGCAGCGGCCGCAGGGATTAAAAAGACCGAGTTGTTTCCGCAATATGGGGGTTCTCCAGCCGCCTTTCACTGCGATTCGCTTGCGTGGGGTGAGGCCGCGCAGTCGCTTTACTCTGGGCTATTCGTCCGCAACGGCAAAAGACCTGCTTAGGAGCTTGCGTTTTTGGAGCCCGCCTGGCAGGCCAGAGAGACGCTCCGAAATCGCTCGATGCCAGCGGCTGGAGAACCCCGGTTTTGCGGAAGTATCGGCAACTTTTTTCACTTTGCCTTATCATCTTGGCGGGTGCCTGCGGTCGTGATAGGCTCCGCACCATGGATACCATTCTTTGCCTCGGGTCAGCCGAAGAGTATTGGCATATCGCGCGCGTCGTTGACGACCCTCGGATGAGGGCCGACCCCGTTGCCCGCAGACGTTCGCTGACGATTTCCTGCTCGCGGTCTACGTTGATTGACAAACAGGTTCCCACATCCTCCAGCCTTAGCGCTATCCAGAGGGGTCTTCAGAAATTTGATATGTCAGGACTGCCTGGTGGCGTGCAGGAGATTTTGGGACTGACATGTCCCGTGCATGTGCTTGCAGCTTCTGGGGGTGCATGTCGGCGATCTGTGCAGAGGGTCGTGCATCAGGTGCGGGTGCCGCTGCCCCCCGATTCATTGGTGCGAATCGAAGACGGCCTTATGGTGAGTTCTCCTGAACACCTGTATCTGCAGGCCGCATCCCGGCTTGATTCCCTTGAGTTGTCTTGGTTTGCTAGCGAGCTGTGCTCTCTCTTCTCGATACATCCTTCGAATGAGGGAGGCTTATTGCCTGCCCAGCCGCTGACAACCCTGAAGAGGCTTGAGAAATACCTCGTTGCAGCCGTCGCAATCAATGCATATGGTGCGAAAAAGGCTCTTGCTGGTTTGTCCTGCGCGGTTGAGGGCGCGGCTTCACGGCGCGAGATAGCTTGTGCGATGCGCATGTTCTTTCCTAGGGCGCAAGGCGGACGAGGTATTCCAAAACCGACGCTCAACCTCGGCCTTTCGGTTGATAAGAGACTGGCTTCTGTTCATGGGTGGGAAAACCTGTCCGTGGACATTGCATGGCCCGAAGCGCGACTTGCCATGGAGTATGACAGCGATGCCTATCACCTTGATCCGCGTCGTCGTGCTCGTGATAATGACAAGCGAGCGGTTCTCGAGCAGATGGGCTGGCGCGTGGTCCCGTTTTCTACCAAGCAGTTTGATTCCCTGGCCATGTCGGATGACGCGTTCCAGCGGATTGGTGCGGCTCTTGGGGTGCGGAACCGCGCGGGAGAATCTCGCTATGACTGGCAGTCGCGCAGGAGCTCTCTCACGTTGCGTCTCTGGCATTTGTGCGAGCAAGGTGTTCGGCTATAGCTTGAGTGAAAAATAATGGAGTTGTTTCCGCAAAACAGGGGATCTCCAGCCGCCTTTCGCGCCAGTTTTGCCTGCATGGGGTGAGGCCGCGTAGTCGCTTTGTTTCAGATCATGCGTTCGTTAAGGCAAAACGCCTGCTCAGGGGCTTGTGTTTTTGGAGTCTGCCTGGCTGGTTCGAGAGACACCTCGAAATCGTTCGATGCTAGCGGCTGGAGAACCCCGGTTTTGCGGAAGTATCGGCCGGTTTTGTTCACGCCCGGTTTTCAGCCATGTGTTCGGTGGCTGAATGTATTTTTTGGTGCTCTTTGGGCGAACGAGGCAGTGCGACGGATTGTGACCGTGGGGTATTTGACGGTATGGACGCCCCTGGTTCGGTCAAGCGGAAGCGGGCGCTGGCGTACGGATTGCATTGGCGCGCGGTTCGAACAATTCCAGCGCCTGCGGTTTGGACGGGATGGAGAAGGTGAGAGAGCATCCCGAAATGCGAGGTGTCAACCTGCACGAAATGAAAAACGATGATCGTGTGCGGCCAGTCCCATCGAACGCGCTTTCTGCCTGGGCTGTTTCAATGATGAAATGCT
>USJP01000096.1 GCA_900555105.1 uncultured Coriobacteriaceae bacterium
CGACTACGAGCCCAAGGGCCCCTATGACGGCATCTGGGCGTGCAGTAGCCTGCTCCACGTGCCGGTGGTAAAGCTCGCCGGCGTAATCTCCAAGTACACACGCGCCCTCGCGCCCGGCGGCACCTTCTACCTCAGCTTCAAGTTGGGCGCCCACGACGGCATGCGCGGCGGGCGCTGGTTCACCGACCTCGACGAGCCCGCCCTGCGTACCCTTATCGCCGAAGTTCCCGGGCTCCGGATCGACCTCATCGACATCACGGGCGACGCCCGCCCCGGCCGCTCCGACGAGAAGTGGCTCAACGCCTGGTGCGTGAGGGGGTAGCCGCGCGGCCCTCGGCCGGCTGACGATCGTGATGTGATCGAACCGTTATTTAGCGGCCCCGCAAAGCCGGGTCGACCCCTTAAAATGGTTCATTCAGCACGTTTGTCAAACAGTCGTACTCAACGGACCAAAACATGCTCGAAAATCAACCCGAAACGGTCCATCCGGCACGCATAGCCCGTCATCGTGCTCAATGGACCAGAAGGTAAGCCAGTAGTGTGCTCTTCAAGATGCCAGGGCCGCATGCTCGACCAGTTAAAGTGGGAGATAAACGAGATGACGGACGCCACCCACGGACGCTAAACGCGCCCCAACTGGCAACGAGCGACACGTGCCTCGGTCAGGAGCAATCGAAATCGGCTCGGCCACAAACGAGCAGCATCCACCTAGTCGAGATAACATGAGCAGCCACACGGTCCATTGCCCGAATGCCCAGCAAAGCAGCGCGGACACCGGCCGCCCGCCATCCTCAGCCCTTATCCGCATCGCTAACGAACTCGCTCACTATCTCTTCTCTGCCTGGTATTTCTTCACAAGCGCCAGGAGGTCCTCGCGCGAATGGCAGCGAGTCTTGGTGTAAATGTGGTTGACGTGAGAACGCACAGTACCGGAGGCAACACCCAACTCTTGGGCGACATGGCCTTGCGTGTGGCCCTGGGCGAGGAGAGGCAGGACCTGCGCCTCACGCGCCGAGAGCCCGAAGTCCTCGGCAATCCGGCGATACACGTAAGCCAGAGCCTCCCGGGACTCGGCAATAACCTCTTGGACGAAGGCCTCGTGGTCTCGCATGGATGCGAGACGCGTGAGAGAGACGGATGAGTAGAAGCAAAGCAGCAAAACACCGGTGACCAACGCCGGGACGGCGGCGGTCAAGGCGGACTCGGGCTGATCAAATCGCCCGAACAGCCAGGTTCCACAGACCTGCCCGACCAATATTGAAGACAGGACGAGCGCCTTCTCGCCGAAGGCAAGGCCGAGAGGCCGCCTGCCAAGGAAATACTTGAGCTCGGAGAGCTGCACGGAAGATAGGCATATCCACGCGAGCCACAGGCAGGGGTACATCAGCTCGACACGCGTGACACCCCCGGCCGCCCCGATGACAGGTATCGTCAGGACGGCGATTGGGACAAGCGGAACGAACCGTATGGCATTGCCCGCCCCCCATCCACCGACCAAACAAACGAGGCACAGCACGGCAATCACCCCAGACGAGACGGCGGACACGGCCGAGCCGTAGGCCGTCGGCTCAGAACCCGCAGCCAGCAACGCAGCCTGAAACGCCCCGAGTCCCAACCCAAGCGCAATGCGCGAGAAGATGAACTCTACACGCGTTCGGATAGCACATGAGTCCCGCTCCACCTGGAAATTCACTACGGGGTCTCTCACCTGCAGATACGCAAGAATGCTGGCGGAAGCCACCCAATAGAGGCTTGTGGTGGATGAGAACGTCCCCGGCAAAGGGCCAAGCACCTGATTGGTCGCAATCGCCACGCACTGCAGGGCAAGGGCAGGTAGCGCCGCACCCGAAACCTCGGCAAAAGCCTGACTCCGCGTCACCGACACGAACCTCGCGCTCCACAAAAGCATGAGCAGGCTACCGCCGATGTTGCGCAACCTGCCCGGCAAGTCCGTGGCGGCACCGGATGTGACAAACAGCATGCCCAAACCACCAACGGTGCACAGCGCCAGAGCCACAACGGACACCGGCAGTAGCAACCTCCGCTCCGGTCGGAACACAGCGCCGGCTGCCATACACGCCGCAAGAAAAAGAGCAAGCGCCGTTTGCCACGGCAATGTGGACGCAGCGCCGTTGAGCGCCAGGGGCGACATCATGATGCCGGCCCAATAGAGCCCGGCTCCGAGCGACACAAGGCTCATATGGTCCTTCCAAACCCTTCAGCCAGTTGGGACCCCAACCAAATTGGCGGCCCACTTCAACCGAAACTTGCCATAAACCTTAGCGATTGTACAGCTCAGGGTATACGTCATTTTGCTTAGAGGCCTTTTTGCACGTTTTTGCGCGTTCGGGGAGATGCGGACCCGCACTTATCGGTGAGACATTTGAGACGTTCGCCGCCACGCTGGCGGGAAACCTACCTGAGGGGAGATACACGCATGGAGAAGCACATGGGGATATCGCGCCGTCAGTTTGCAGTGGGTGCGGGAATGACGGCACTTGCCGGCGCGGCCGCCGTCGCATCTTCCGCATCGACTGCCTGGGCCGAGAAGGCCCCGACCGTCGACGAAGTTAACTGGGACGTCGTCTGCGACGTGCTGGTTGTGGGCTTTGGCGGCGCAGGTGCAACCGCAGCCATCGAGGCCGCCGACGCCGGCGCGGATGTTCTGCTCGTGGACAAGGCTCCCGAGTACCTCGAGGGCGGCAACACCCGCTACTGCGAGCAGGTCATTCTCGGCTGGGAAGACGAGCAGGTGGGCTATGACTTCGTAACCGCCATGGCCGACGGCCACGAGGACGTCACCGAGGAGATCCGCCGCATGATCGCCTCTGAGACCGTGAAGAACGGAGACTGGGTGACCGCGCACGGCGGTGAATTTGCCGACTCCCCCATCAAGCTCGACGAGGAAACGTTTAAGAAGGTATTCACCAACATCGACGAGCGCATCAAGAGCAACTGGGTCGGCCAGATGAGCGACGGCACCTGGACGTTCTTCGAGTACTGC
The DNA here is from genome assembly GCA_900555105.1 of uncultured Coriobacteriaceae bacterium. Taxonomy (GTDB): domain Bacteria; phylum Actinomycetota; class Coriobacteriia; order Coriobacteriales; family UMGS124; genus UMGS124. The sequence continues at coordinate 3,005 of USJP01000096.1, forward strand.
ACGTGGCCCAACACGGACCATCTCAACGACTACCAAGTGAGCCATTATTATGGCGTGGTCGCCCCCAAGCACCACAAGGGCTACTGGGAGTTCCTGCGCAAGACAGTTGAGAGCTACAGCGACAAGATCGCCTGCTGGTTCAACTCTCCGGCCACCAAACTCATCCGTGACCGCGAGACGGGCATCTTGCTGGGTGCCGTCGTCGACCACGCCGGCACGCCGACGAACGTCTTCGCCCGCAACGGCATCGTCCTGGCCAGCGCCTCGTACGAGGCCGACGCTAACAAGCGTCAGACCTACACTGGCCGCGAGGGCACGAAGTTCGTGGGCTCCACCTTTGACACGGGCGACAGCATCGACATGGCCGCGGAGGTCGGCGCGCAGCTGTGGCACATGAACTGCCTGTCCGGCCCCTTCGTGAACCCGCCCAAGCCGGGCAGCGACCAAGCATGGTGGTGCGGCGGCGGCCTCAACCGCGCGACCGACACCGGCAACTCCATCTTCGTCACCGCCAACGGCAAGCGCTTCATGCGTGAGTGCGGCATGAACCACCACGGCTTCATGCCGGTGGGCGACACGTACATGAACATGCAGCTCCCCAAGAAGTTCTTCGCCGTGATGGACGCTGACGGCTTCGCAACCTCCCAGTTCCACGGCAAGCCCACCTACGTCGTCGTGGGCATGGACAACATCTCCCAGGCCGACACCATCGAGGAGCTCGCCGAGAAGCTGGGTGTGGACCCTGAGGGCCTCACCCAGACCGTTGCGGACTACAACACCTACTGCGACCAGGGATTCGACGCTGATTTCGCTCGCTATCCCGAGAGCCTGGCCAAGATCGAGAACGGCCCGTTCTACGGCATCGAGTACACCGGTGCGTTCGTAAACGCCCAGGGTGGCGCCAAGCGCGACGTGAACTGCCAGGTTCTCGACTGGGACGGCGAGCCCATCGCCCACCTGTACGAGGCCGGCGAGCTCGGCTCCTTCTGGGGCGGCGTCTACATCGCGGGTGGCAACATCGGCGAGACCATGTACTCCGGCCGCATCGCCGGCGCCAACGCCGCAGCTGCAAAGGACGACGCGGTGGAGGGCCCCGCAGGTACCGCAACGCCCGTCAACGAGATCACAGTCTTCGACGCTGACGCAATCGTCGCCTCCTACGAGTGCGGCGAGAACGAGCACGTGGGCGTCGCCCTGGGAATCCATGCTCCCATCGTCGTCAAGGTCACGCTCGACGGTGAGACCGTCACGGCCGTCGAGGTGCTGAGCCAGATGGAGTCCCCCGACGTCGTGCTCGACCTGTTCACCGACATGCCTGCGCGCATGGTCGAGGCTGGCAGCGCCGACGTCGACCTCCAGACTGGCGCAACCATCGCCAGCCGCGGACTGCAGGACGCCGTCAAGGACGCTATGGCCCGCGCGGGCGTGATGATTGAGGCGTAACGCCATCAAAACCGATGCGCACTACCAAGGGGCTGACCCCGGAGCTTTTCCGGGGCCAGTCCCTTTTTAGCTTAACTTGCTTCCGTGCATGTCCCCGTGAGCAGCGCAACAATCCAGACACCACTTGAACTCCCCGGTGCCACACGGCGACAATCAAGCTATGCCTTCCTGCTGCATCGGGCACAGGACTCATCGCCCCCCCGCCCGAGCGCGCAACCCCCAGGCGTCGTCTTTTGGTGCAAGATTTCGGCACCGTTCTCGTCAGCAGCGACCAGAAAGGAAATCAGCCATGTTGTTCGCCTAGGAGTTGACACAGGTCGATGAGCTCGTCTTTGCTGTGAATACCAGCCTTGCGGTAGGCGGATCTGGAGTAACCCTGCGCGGTACCCTTCGTTATTTCCAACTCCTCTGCAACACGCCCCAGGCTGTACCCTGAGGCAAAGAGCACGGCGACCTGCGCCTCGCGAGAGGTGAACCCATACGTTTCTACCAGCCTGTCCTCGACCCCTTCAGGCCTTTGGCGCCGATCGGAATCGCCACCTGAAGTCTGTACTCGCAACGATCCCCCGCCTGAACCAACGCCAACGGACGGCGCGGGCCGCGGGTCCAGTCCGCTGCGCAGCAGCAACATCGCGAGCACAACCACGCCCGAGGCAAGCACGGCCATCGTCGCGACATAGACCATAACGCTTCCGAAAAGGTGCGTCTCCTCGGTGCCTGCGGCCCGTGCCAATACCCATGGGACCCCAAAATAGCTGGCAAACCAACACAGTGCCCAGAACATGAGGCCATATACGAGCATCACGGGAACGAAGCTCACCGAAAGCCGACGGGCTTTATCGGCCAGCAAGATATAGAAGAGGACAAGCTGCAGGGAGCACGAGGCCGTGGCCACGTAAGCACCGAGCGTCTCAGCAATGCCTGAAAGATACAGCAGCGTCCCGCCTAGGAACGTGAAGGCCAAGACCGCCCAGCAGGCGGGAAGCGCCATGTCCAGGGCCCGAACGGGCGCTCCACCAATGCGGCGAGTCTCAAGGCGGCGGGCAACGGGAACCGACAGGACCACCAAACTGAGCGCGATCGCAGACAGCAGCAGCACGACAACCGTGCGCACACCCATGGCCGGCGAGATGCCGTTGTCGATGACACCGCGTATAACGGTACCGCCCAAGATGCATGTAGCGCAGGCGCCGAGGAAGACATCAGTCAGGTCGACTAGGGCGACTGGCTGGTGAACATTGCGATCGCACACCGCTGGTGCCCCGTCGGGCTGCCGAGACACCAGCCATGCAACCACACAAAGAAGCAAGCGAAACGGCGGAAGGTGCACAGTCGCGTCGTTTCCCCAAACCGTAAATGACACGTACATGCACGCCACGGAGCACGGGTAGGCGAGCAGGGCGAGGAGGAGCTTGTGCATGGCCGCGCCGCTGGGGCCCGTCGCGAGATACCCCGTCCACATGAGAAAGCACGCCAACAGGCCACACGCGACCATGATGCTTGCGGCCACATAAGCCGCCAAGGGCGCACCCGGCCAGTATGCGAGCACGAAGGCCCCCAGCACGCCGGAGATGGCGACGATGGCCGCTAACCTGCGGTGCTTGGAAAGCAAATCCGACAACAGTCGCCAACGCGTCAGGGCGACACCCGCAATCACAACGAGGGCCAGCAGGAACACGCTGCTCGACGGGACGCAAACCCCGCCGAATGTGACGAGCGACTCATAAGGGAAAAGGCCCACAAGGAACCCTTGGTAGCGAAAACACGTCCAAAACGCCGTAAGGCCCAGGAACGGGGCAACTACCCCTCGAAACATCTGCACTTGCGCGCCCCCTTCGAACCTTTGCGGCAAACGGCATTCTACGTGCTGGTTTGCCATTGTAGTTCATGCCACACACGTCAAGCCCATCATTTGTGGGTGCCCCTTCCAGCATTGCCCCCATCGATTATGCCTCCTTGCGCAACCGAACAGGCGCATTGTGACAACCGTCACGCCGTCACAAGGGGAACCGACGGCATCGTTCCATGACACCGGGCGCATGCGCTCGGCATAAGGAGGAATGCAATGAAGACAACTAGCAGCATCTCACGCCGCAACTTTGTCGCCAGCGCAGCCGCAACGGCGGCCATGGCAGCTGCGGCCACCGGCACCGCCCGC
>USJP01000097.1 GCA_900555105.1 uncultured Coriobacteriaceae bacterium
TACGCACAGTACGGATGCCTGAAAATCAGCCGCCCGGTGGCGTGACGCGTTTACAATAGCAGCGGCTGCAAAGGGACGGTTGTACGGTTCGTCAAAACAGGGGGATCATGAACACCAATCAGATTGACTATTTCCTCAAGGCATACCGCGAACGCAGCTACACGGCCGCCGCAAAGCTTGTGCCCATGTCCGCCCAGGGCCTCACGAAAGCCATTCATTCCCTCGAGGGAGAGCTTGGCGTTCCGTTGTTTGAAAACGACGCCAACGGCAGGATCAAACCCACCCCCTACGCCGAGGAATTCAAAGTTTTCTGCAAGGAATTCGACGAGGCACGCTCGCGCATGGCTGCGGGTTTTGCTCGTCTTGCCGGGCAGGCGAATCGAACTATCCGGCTTGCTGCGGCAATTGGTTCAATGGGGTTGCTTGGCATCGATCTCATCTCGAGCTTCAAAAAAGAGCATCCGGATGTCGAGGTGGAGTGTGACGATCTTCCCGACATGCGCGTAGAAAAGACCTTGCGCGACGGCAACAGCTCCTTGGGCCTGACCGTTTTGCCCACGACCGACGAATTTGAAACGGTTGAGCTGGCGAGCTGCGAACGATGTGTTTGGGTGGCCGCCGACGACCCGTTGGTGGCCAAGGGCCAGGCGTGCGTCGCCGACTTGGAGGGCCGCAACATCGCGCTTGTGGGTGCCCAGTTCAAAAACTACGGCCTGTTGCTCGAGGCGCTGGACCGGGAAGGTGTGCATCCCGCCGATATCACTACCTCATCGGAAATGATCTGGCTGCACCAGTTTGCCAAGGGATCCGGCTGCATCTCCTTTACGGCCCAATCGGTGCTGCCACTTTTCAAGGACGATACGAGCGTTGTCGCCCTGCCTTTTCTGGGCATGCCGTACCAGATTGGCATTTCATGGCTTCGCACACATGTCCCCGATGAAGACGAGCGGGCATTTATCGAAGCCTGCCAGGCTCGGGCAAAGGAATTGGAAGAAGAACCGGGTTCTGGGCGACGCTCTCGCCTCCATGTGCCCGGGCGCGCCTCTGGCCTTTTGCGCAAGCTAACGGGGAGATAAGCCCATTGCACGTTGACATCATTTTGTTCGACTTTCCCACCAGGTTCAAGAGCCTGGTGGGAGCTACCATGGACGAACATTCCCCGTGCTCGTATCTACTGCCTAGCTCAATGGCCTAACATGACATTTCAATCGACAGTGCACCCGTTTGCGCTCGCCACAATCTGCGCTTCCAATAAGGGGAAAACGCACCGCTAGGAAACGCCTTCGATGGTCTACCATTAACCGTGTGCCATGCGGTGGGTGTCGCTGCGTGTAAGCGCTTTGCAACAATGGAGGGAATTCCCTATGGAGCAGCAGCAGGGTAAGGCAACTGGTAAAATCACGAGGGCGCATGGGTACATCGTGTCCCTGTGGCCGACGTTGCCATTCATGGGATTTGGTTTTGTGCCGCCTGGAACGCACTTGCTCAGGGTACCGCGTGGTTATCTCCGATTGAGACAAACGGCATAGCAATTACCAACCTCACCATGGTGATTAACATCGCCATGGGTCTCAGCTTGCTTGTCATGGGCATCCTTGGTGGTCGTATGGCGCATATCCTCACCGAAAAGCGCCTCGCTTTGACAGCTGGAGTTGCCGCGACCTTGGCCTCCCTTGTCCTTTTGCTTATTGGTCCGGCGTACTTTCAACAGGCACTCAACGAGGCATCCCATATGGTGTTCCAAATATGTGCGGTTGTGCTTGGTCTCTCGTTTGCCTTGTTGTACCTGCGTTTTGGCATGCTCTATGCGCGCCTGCCTCTCAGGCGAGCCGTGCTTTACCTGTGCTACGCAAACCTTCTGGGGATCTTTTCCTACCTTGCCGTGCAGGCCTCTCCCATGTGGGCGCCCCTCCCCAAAAGTCCGCCGATGGCCTTTAGATCGTTTTTATCGTGCTGCCGCTTTTTGCCTGCGCGACGCTCTGCCTTGACGCAAATGCCAATCCTTGGACCCAGCGCGAGCTCGAAGAACGGTCAGCCGCCCCCGTTGAGTTAATTCCTTCGGACCTCGGATCTTTGCGCAGACCCCTTGTTTCCTTCTCTGTCGCGCTTTTTCTCTTTGCGTTTGCACAAGTCGGCTGTTACTGTGGCCGTGGTCACGGCCGCCCCGCCAGCATCCACATTGGCCACTTCAAACGCCGACATGCTCGTGCGCATTCCGCTGGTTCTTGCATTTGCCCTACTTGCATCCACACTTGAGGCCAAGCGACTCAACTTTGGCCGACTCCTCGTCGTTCTGGCAAGTCTTTTGGAAACCGTCGTGCTCCTGGGCCTTGTCGTAGGCGTTGACAGTACCGGCTGGCTTGTGCCCGTGCGTGACGTGGTCTTCGGTTTTCAAACGCTCACTTGGTGCATGATCTTCGCCGTGGCAGGTTGCCATCGCAATATGTCGTTTACTGTTGTGGCCTGCGCGTTCGGGTCTTTGGCGCTCGGCATGGGATTGGGGTCGCTCGCCGGTTCCCAGATATCCGAGACTCTCGGGACACCCGTTCTGCTCGTCATATGCGCCCTAGCGTTGCTTCCTTGCTTCATGCTGCTCGACAACCGTAGCACCGAGGGCCTTTTCTCCTCAAATCCCAAAGGGGCCACGTCGCTCGAAGAGCTTCTCGGCAAAAGTCTCGAGGGGGGTACGCCGCGCTCGAAGGGCGACTTCCGTCGCAAACTTGATGACTACGCCGCACAGCGCGGTCTTTCGGCACGTGAGGCTGAGACGCTGCGCTACCTTGTGGCAGGGCGCGGTGACAGCCAGATTGCTGAGGCCATGGGCATCTCCTACAACACCGCACGTACGCACGTGCGCAATGTGTTCACCAAGCTCGACGTTCACGACCGCCAGACCCTTATCGACGTGGTGAACAACGAACTCGGCTAGACAGCTCCTATCGCTCGAAGCGCCCCCGATTCGTTAGCATTAATAAAATACCAGCTAGAAGACGCTCACTCGTTTCGTAGTAGCTCGTATGAGCCGAACGGGTGAGCGTTTTTTCATGCGTTGCGCGGTTTTTGGCAACATCCGGATGCTCCCTATTGTGTGTCTTATCGAAAGGCGCGGGCAAACACATGCCATCTCATGCGCCTTCCTCGCAAACAGAGAGGGAGCTTACAACGATGGGCAAGATGAGACTGGAGAATTGCGAGCCGCGACCGTGTCCCACTGACGTGGCCGAAGACGAAGCCGATGGAAGCACGCTCGATTTCGAGGCTGTGTGTGATGGCCTGCGTCGCTGTGTAACCAAGCAGTCGCAGCATCGCGAGATCTATATCAAGACCCTCACGTTCTGCGATGAGGAGAAGGCCGAGCCCGATGTCGAAGCGTTCATCCAGAGCCTTCCTGAATTTGCATATGAGACGCAAAGTCCTTTTTACCTCATTTCTGCCCTCGTGCATGCAGGGGGACTAGAACGTTTTGAGCTCGATGAAGAGGGTGAAGTTATTACCACCGAGCGCAAAGAGGGATTGAGCGACGACGAGGTCGACGATCTCATCTGGTCCATTGCCTATCGCACCACGGCCGCAGGAATGACGGTTGCTCAGGACATGGCCCCCAAGCTCGTATGGACAGGCTCGTGCAGGCTCGCCCCGCTCGTAAGGACACCTATTGCGACGTGCTTGCCTTCTGTCTTGAGCCCAAGAAGCGCACCGAGGTGGAGGAGCTTTTGCGCGGAAGGCAGATTCTCACCGACGAAGCAGTGGACGGCGAACCCCTGCAACCGAGCGTTTTTATTGACAAGCTTGAACGCACGGGAGCCCTTGAGTGGCACGGCGCCTGGCTCACCAGCGCCGCTGGCAAGGCTTATCTGGAGGAACATGCCTGCTAAAGGCTGTTTCTCCGTGAGCATAGCACCATCAGTCAAGTATCGATCAAGCGTTGAGGAAAGGAGAGGAAGCATGCTGAACACGACCGACGTCACACGAAGGAGCTTTGTGAAGGCGGCGGCGATCAGCGGCGTCGCAGCGGCCTTCGGGATGACCCTGAGCGGGTCGGTCAAGGAAGCTCATGCTGACGAGGCCCAAGGCGCATCCGAGGAGAAGGTGTACAAGAACACCTGCCATGGTTGCATCCAGGCTTGCCCGTGTCTCGTGTATGTCAAGGACGGCGTTGCCGTACGCATTGAGGGCGACCCCGATGCCCCCACCAATAAGGGCTCCCTGTGCATGAAGGGTATGAACCAGATTCAGACCTGCTACAGCCCGCGCCGCATCCTGCATCCCATCAAGCGTGTTGGCGAGCGTGGTGGCAACGACTGGGAGGTTATCTCCTGGGACGAGGCCGTGGACCTTGCGGCAACGAAGATCTCCGAGGAGATTGAGAAGTACGGCCCATACGCATTCTTCGCCTCCGTTGGCGGTGGCGGCTCTTACTCGTTTATCCAGGCCCAGCAGATGCCTGCCGCCCTTGGTTCGCCCACGGTGTTTGAGCCTGGCTGCGCCCAGTGCTACCTGCCGCGCGAGGCTATGAGCAAGTTCATGTATGGCGGCAATTCACAGTCCATCGCCGACTGCGGCACCATCGAGCCGTTCAACTGGGACGACCACAAGATGGAGGTCCTGGTGCTTTGGGGTGCCCAGCCCAGCGTGAGCCAAACCTCCCAGTCAGGTCGTGGTATGGCCGACCTCAGGGCCCTTGGTTGCAAGACCGTCGTCATCGACCCGAACTTCTCGCCCGATGCCGTGCACGCCGACGTGTGGCTGCCCGTGCGCCCTGGTACCGACACAGCGCTGTTGCTCTCGTGGTTCCGCTACATCTTCCAGAACGACCTGTACGACCATGAGTTCACGAAGTACTGGACGAATCTGCCCTTCCTCATCGATCCCGACACCAAGCTACCGGTGCTCGCCAAGGACCTCTTCCCCGACTTCGAGCAGACCACACCGGCCAACACGCCTGCTTACGTGTGCTATGACCTCAAGACCAACTCGGTCCAGCCCTTTGAGTACAGCCTGCCCGAGGATTCAACCGTCGATCCCGAGGTGTTCTGGGAGGGCGAGTACGAGGGCAAGACGTACCAGACTGCCGGTCAGATTTACTGGGACGAGGCCGATCCCTGGACGTTTGAGAAGGCTGCCGAGGTCACTTGGGTCGAGGCCGACAAGATTAAGGAAGGCGTGGACCTCTATCTGTCGAGCCAGTACGCCGGCATCTGCAACGGCGTTGCCTCGGACATGACCGAATCTTCCTCGCAGGTGCCCTTGGGATGCCTGGGTCTCGACATGATCATGGGCCACGTGGACAAGCCTGGCTGCACGCTCACCCAGCAGAAGGGCGGCGGCGGCCCCATGGGTGCCTCTCCAAGTGGCGTGCGCCCCACACGTACCTACAGCCCCATGAAGGTCGGTGACACCGAGGTGTCCCTGGGCGCAACCGTTGGTGCTTCCGAGGAGGAAAACGCTGCCAAGTTCGCTGATTTCACCGACGATCAGCTCCAGGAAGCGTTCCAGCCCTACCTCGACCGACTCGGCATGGTGGAGCACAAGGGCCTTTTCTTCTGGAACCACTCCCACATCCCCACAGTGCGCGATGCCATTGAGACCGGTGAGCCTTACAAGCCTCGCTGCTGGTACGACTTCTCGGGCAACAAGCTCGCAATGCTGGGTAATGCCACCTCTTGGTACAACGTGTTTCCTGAGATCGACTTTATCATGGGTCAGTACCCCATGCTCACCTCGTTCCACATCGAAGCGGCCGATCTCGTGTTCCCGCTTGCTGAGTGGCTCGAGATTGTTGGCGTCTCTCGTCAGATAAACAAGCAGTTCGTGCGCATCGACGTGACCCACCTGGGCGAGACGGTGGACAACACCTATCCCTATCTGGCCATCTTCCAGAAGCTGCGCGAGAAGATGGGCAAGGAGTTCCCCAGCATCGCTCAGCCCACGCCCATGGCTGATCAGCGCGCCAACGTGGCCAAGCAGTTTGGAGCCGCCGACTGGGACGACCTTGTGGCCAACCAGGACACCTATGTCCCTAAGGTGACCGACCCCAAGGACTTCTGGGCTTACGACCAGTATCTCGAGATCGTGGACGACAACCTGCCCGCCGGTTTTGCCACTGAGAGCCGCAAGTGCGAAGTGTACTGCACGCTGCTGCTCAAGATGGGCCGCAACGGCTATCCCTTCACCTACCCGATGGAGATGCCCGCGGCCAGCCATGACTACTCGCCCATCTGCACCTTCATCGAGCCTGCCGAGAGCCCGCTGGCCGACGAGGAATATCCGCTCGTTATCACCTCTGGCCGCGTACCGTACTTCCACCACGGCACCATGCGCCATGCCGCATTCGCTCGCGAGCTCTACCCCGAGCCCGACGTGCGTATGAATCCGAAGACGGCCGAGGAGTACGGCATTGCGCACCGCGACTGGGTGAAGATAACGAGTCGCCGCGGCGAAATTCGTGGCCGCGCCTTCGTCACCGAGGGTATCGCGCCCGGCGTGCTGTGGATGGAGCGTTTCTGGAACCCCGAGTGTTTCGACGCCTCGCAGGAAAAGATTGACGGTGGTTGGAGCGAGTGCAACGTCAACGTGCTCACCAAGAA
>USJP01000098.1 GCA_900555105.1 uncultured Coriobacteriaceae bacterium
GGACGACGATCAGCTCCAGGAGTACGTTGACGCTGTCATCGACGGCCAGACCGTCAGGGTTGACTCTGTCGCCGGCGCTACGCTGACCGTCAACAAGCTGAACCAGGGCATGCAGGACCTCTTCGCTGACACCGTGAAGTAAGAAAGTTTGTAGCGGAACCTGATGCGCGACTTGCGCATCAGGACCCGCGCTAGAGTGGGAAGCGGAACTGTATAGATCCGCATAGGTACGACGCCTAAATCAACTGGCCGGGTGTTTCACTCGAAATGCCCGGCCTTTTTCTAGGGAGCCATCATGGCTGAGCATATTTCTCGTCGTTCGTTCGTTACCGGTGCCGCCGTGGCCGCCACTGCAGCTGCTGCCGCTAGCATCACCACCACGCCTGCTCGCGCCGAGCAGGCCGCTGAAGAGCCCAAGCCCGATTCCGGTGTCATGCGTATTTGCATCTCCTGCAACGACCTGGACAAGAGCATCAACTTCTTCACCGGCATGTTCGAGTACACGCTGGTGGGCACCGGTATCCTCCTGCCTGAGGAAGTCAAGGCCCTGTACGGCCTCGAGGGCGGCGCGCGTTATGCAATGGTCAAGAACGAGTACCAGTCCACGGTGATTCAGTTCATCGAGTTTGACGCCCGCACGGGTGCTTGCATCCGTACCGCCGATCGCAACGGCTACGACCCCGGTTACTTCGACGTTGCCATGCGTTGCGACAACAACAAGGCTGTCCACAAGCACCTCACCAAGCTGGGCTATTCCTACTACTGCGAGCCCTACGAGTACTCCACCGACTGGAGTGACTCCACGGTCTCCGAGGCAGTGCTCTGCGGCGTGGACGGTATCCCCACGACCATGATTGAGTCTGTTTCCGAGCCTCGCCCCGAGTTTGACGGCCTGTTCAAGAACATGACCGACATCGCCCTCGTTGTCAGCGACATGGACGTCGCCGACAAGTTCTGGACCGAGGTCATCGGCATGCCCAAGGTCTACGATGAGGAGCTGACCGACGGTCTGGTTGACCCGATTCTGGGCCTGCCTGAGGGTACGCACTCTCGTATGGTGTACTACTCCGGCTCCAACACCCCCGTTGTTGAGGCCCTGAGCTTCTCCATCGAGGGCAACCCGATGTCCGAAGTCGCCAAGCCTGAGAACGCCGGCATCTTCGCCATGTCCTACATCGTCGATGACGTTGAGGCAGTTGCCAAGAAGGCTGCCGACGCCGGCTTCAACGTGCACGGCGACCCGGTCGAGACTGTCATCGCTGTCTTCGGTCATGTACGTTCTGTGATGATCGACGGCCCCGACGGCATGCTCGCCGAGGTTTTCCAGAAGCTCTAAGTTCTATTTTCGCTTCATTTGAGTTTTTGAGTGGACTCGCGTGTGAGTCTACCCTCCCAAGAACCTCCCCCGCTGATGGGCAATGCTCCGGCGGGGGAGGTTTTTTTGATGGGGGTATTCCCTGCAAAGAGTAGGGGTTAGGGGTGCGTTGTTTGCGTGCTTTGAGTGTTGGGGGAGGCATCGCCAAATCGGGCTAAATTGCTTCGGATGGCGGCTACAACGCAGGATTGACTGGGGTATACTTACAAACTGTCGGCAGAGCCGCGCTGCGGCCACTGGGGACTGTCGGCATGCGAGGAGGTGCCAGGGCAAGGTCGTTTCCGACCGGGCTGCGGCGCCCTTGATAGTTCATGCCAGGTTTTCGGCGCATGTCTTTGTTGCCGTCGTCGTTGGGGGTCGTATGGTTGCCAAGACCGTAGCACGTGGCGAACGTCGTGTTGATGTTTACTGCCTTGCCTTGCTTTTGGGCTACGGCTTCTTTCGTGTGCTGTTGAATGCCACATATTCGTCTGCCATGTCTACCATGCGTGACATGACAAGTGTGAATGCCGTTAACTTTGAATTCTCATTTGCATCCTCATTTTCAATCCTGCTGACTTCGGCGGTATTGGTGGCCTGGAGCTGCATGAAGCCTAGCTCCCGCTTGCATCTGGCGGGTGTTGTTTCTGCTGTGGTGCTTCTTGGCATGGACATCCTTTCGAGTGCCGGTGTTTTCGACGGTGCGCTCAACGAGGTAGGAATGATTGTGCTTGCCTCGGCATGGGGTCTGACCTCCATTGTGGTTAATGCCGCTTGGCTCGTGCCGTTTGTGGGAATGGGCCCACGTCGATGCCTTACCACGCTTATAGCCAGCATGCTTGTAAGCTCGCTCGTCTCCCTGGGCTTGTCTGTGCTGCCTGAGGTGACTCAAGATGTCTTGCTGGCTTGTTTGGGCATTGCGAGCATTGTCTTGTTCTGCTTCATCTGCCGCATGAAGGACCCTGTAACGGCGCCCATGGTGTGCCTCGAAGGGATGGAGCCTGCACGCCCGGGTCGCGAGTCGTTGCAGCGCACGACCGATTTGCTCGCGGAACTTTGGGGTCCTATCGTTATTTTTGCTTCGCTTACGATGCTTTCGGGTTTCGTCGCGTCGTTTGTGGAGTCGGGTCAAAATGGTGGCCTGGAAGGTTCGAGCGGGCAAAGTCTGTTCGCCACGTTGGAGGCAGTTGGCATCTCGCCCACCAAGCTGGCATCTCTTTGCGCCATAGTCTTCCTTGCGGTGCTCGCGTTCGTAGCAAACAGGACGTTTGACCTCACCAAGACGTTCCGTTTTGCATTCCCCTTTATTGCCCTGTTGCTGGTCGCCCTGCCGTTCACCGATGCAAATTTCGATGCGTTCTTCCAGGCATCCCTTGCGTTTCTGAGCACGATCGTCAACGTCTCAATCATGTTCTTGATGATTGAGACCGCGCGCGTGCGCCAGGCGCCTCCGGTTGCGGTTGTGGCAAGCTCGATGTTTATCGCCCGCGCGGCACTTTTGGTGAGTCTTATCGCCGGTATGGTGCTGGACGCCCAGGAAGACCTTGACGGCACGGTGCGCGCAATGGTGCTTGTCGTTGCCGGTATTTACTTGCTGTCGATGACGCTCGTCGTGCTCACGCGCAAGCAAGGGAAGCGTGCCGCCGGAGTGTCGGTCTCCCTGACGTCTAAGGACGTTGCGTTTAATCGACCCCAGACTGTGGCGGTTGCGACTGGTGAGGCGGGGGAAGGCACTGCCGAGACGCGCACTGTGCCGCAGCCGGTGGACCAGGTCTCTCAGGCCTCGTCTGCTCCCACCCCCCTTGAGGCGCGCGCGGCTGATTTGGCGGCCAAACATCACCTGACGCCGCGCGAGCACGAGGTTGTTTTGCTACTTGCCCAGGGTCGCAGCGCCCCCTTCATCGGCAACGAGCTTGGACTTGCCACAAACACCGTGCGCGGCTACGTGCAGGAGGCATATGCCAAGCTCGACGTGCACTCCAAACAGGAACTTATCGACCTCTTGACGAACGAGTAGTTCAGTGGTGCATCTCACCTCGTTTTTGCGTCGCCACACCATGCCGTTCGTCGCGGTTGTGGCGGCGCTTTTGACGTGCGCGTTTGTGCCACCTGATGCCGGATATGCGGGGTATGTCGATTGGGGCACCCTTGCCAAGCTCGCGAGCATGCTGCTTGCGGTGGGAGGACTCAACACCTCGGGGATTATCCAAGTACTGGCAGCGCACGTTGTGGCGGCATGCTCGGGCATGCGCCTCCTTGTGTTTGCATTGGTGGGTATGACCGCTCTTGCCTCGATGTTCGTGACAAACGACATGGCCCTGCTTGCGCTTTTGCCTCTTGCGGCGGCCTGTTTGGCGACGTGCGGCAGGCTTGACCTTGTGGCACCTGTGTTTGCGCTCCAAGGCCTGGCGGCAAACCTCTGTGGCATGCTGCTGCCGTTTGGCAATCCTCAGAACATTTATCTCGCCGGATTTTTTGACATTGGGTTTGCCGACTTCGTACGTACGATGTTGCCACCCTTTGCTCTGGCCACGGTGCTCGTTGGGCTTGCGTGTCCCTTTGTGGGCAGGGGAAGCGTACAAGTGGAAGTTCCGGCACCTGTTGCAAATGGGCGTCAAGCGACGCTTTCGGCCGGTGCGCTTGCATGCTGCGTGGCTGCGGTTGTCGGCGTGCTGCCGAGCTGGGCTTGTCTGGCGTGCACGGTCGCTCTCACCTTGGCGGGAGACGCTCGTTTGCCGTTGCATATCGACTGGGGCCTGATAGTCACCTTTGCGGCCTTCTTTGTGTTCTCGGGCAACCTTGCCCGCGTGCCTGAGGTGAGGGATGCGTTTACGGCATGGCTTGGAGCCGGCGCATTCGTTCCGGCAGCGCTGCTTTCCCAGCTCATCAGCAACGTTCCTGCCGCCATTGTGCTTTCGGGCTTCACGGGTGATTGGGCGGGTCTTCTTGCCGGCGTCAATGTAGGCGGGGCGGGCACGCCCATCGCGTCATTGGCCACGCTTATCGTCATTGCCCAGTATGGCGTGGTGACGCGAGGGTTCCGGGCGACACAAGGACAATCGGGCCCCCTGCCTACCAGGAAGTTCATGGGGATGCTTGTGGGGGCAAACGCTGGCTTTCTTGGCATTCTGCTGGCTGCGGGAATAATTCTCGGCTGGTAGGCTCTCTAAGCGGGCCTGCCCTGCGGGCTGTTTGCCTCTCGGTGCCCCAGGTGTTCTGGGCGAGGTACAGGCGTGCGAGGCGTGGGCTGCGCCCATGCGAACATGGCGGTAAACACACAGAGCCGGTAGGCGAGGTGCGTGCGGCTCTGTATTTGCAGTCTTAGCACGGACACGGGCAGGCGACTTACAGATCGTCTTCCATGTCCATCTGCCCGCTAGCGATGCGGTTCTCCACCAGCTCGAGCATCTCGTCTTTGCTGTGCACGTCGAGCTTTTGGTAGATATGAGCGATGTGGGCCTTGGTGGTGCCGGGGTTGATGCCGGCTGTCTCGGCGATAAAGGCGCTCGTATGGCCCTGGGCGAGCATGGCGAAGACTTCGTGCTCGCGGGGTGACAATCCGAACTCGGTGGCGATGGAGGCGAAGACGCGCCCCTCGAACTCGCCGGCTGCCTGAGCCACGCGGCCCTTGAAGTTGTCCTCCTGGCGCACGCTCAGAAGGCGGGCCAGCGAGAAGCTCGCCATGATGGCCAGTCCGCAGAACGCTATGGGCAGTAGGATTTCAACGAGACCGACCGACAGCGTGGGCATCTCGGTGACAATCTCGATGATGCGGCAGGTGAAGGTGCCCGTCAGAATGGTGACCGCGATAGCCAGCTTGTCGATAAACGTGATGTCGAGCTCGGAGAAACCGTACTGCTCCTTAAGCTCGGAAAGCTGCACCGAAGAAAGCGTTTGCCATGAGAGCCAGATGGCGCAGAACAGCGACGGGAACATGCCGGTGAGGCCGCCGTTTAGGAAGGGGAGGCTCAAAATCCAGCATGCAACAAGAATGAGCGCCGGCAAAAGCGTGCAAGGTGGATCGTCGCTGCGCAGCACGGCAACGGCTGTCGCGGCGACAACGACGAGCGAGAACGCAAGCAATACGACATCAGGGCCGCCCGTGGCGAGCGCGGCGGTGGCGGTGGGGAAGAAGCCGAGCGAGAATCCATAGGCAAAGCGCTGCGCGCAGAGCGCCGCAAAGCTCTTAGCGGAGCGATTCTTTGCCTTGCGACGATGCGTCTGAAGGCCGATGCCGCCCCACAGCATGACCGCCGAGCCGCCCGCCGAGCTCAGGCACATCATCCAAGCCATGGGGATGAAAGGCGAAAGGGCTTTTCCGATAAGAATCAGTGCGGCGGCGATAAGGACGGCGACCGCGACGTTGCGGCCCGCGAGATGCTTCTCGAGCGAGGCGAACGCCAGGCCCCATAAGATCATAGATGCGCCCAATGTGAAAAGGTCAAGCGCCTCAACCAAGAGCGCGGCCCAAAACGGCAGTGAGACGTGCGTTACTTCAACAACGAACACGATCGCCGCGGCGAAAATCATGACAGCAGATATGGGTGCGCGTGGCTTTCGGACGCCCCAGCGCTTGCAAATAAGAAAGGTGACGAAGACCCAAAGCGTCATGAAGACGTCTTCGACAATGGGGGAGTTGGCCCCGACTGGCGTGGAGTAGATGGGATCGGGGTTCATGATGCGGTAGGCATACGACGCCCAATATAAGCCGGCTCCAAGGGCAAGCCAGGGGTTGGTATCTTTGGCCCAAATCTTTGATGACACAAACGCCTCCCATGATTAGCCAAGTTTTTTCAAATAAGCCCAAAAGGAAGCTTGATTTGTCAAGCAAGGCAACAAGCTGCGTAAACGCTGTCTATACCCTACAAGGTTACCACATAACTCTGCGGGTTAATTGCTCGACTAACCGATTTTGCGAATTGCGTTGGCGGGTGCCTCGGGACCATTATGGGATTCAGCGACGCGGCGCAGCGAGCGAACGCAGATGACACGCAACGCAGGTGGGGAAGCCTCAACGTACGGTTATCTGCAGACGCAAAAAGCTGCAAAGCGCGCCGGTATTCGATGCGCACTACATAGTAGAAGGGGACATCGTTATGAATCGCACCATGACTGCTCTCG
>USJP01000099.1 GCA_900555105.1 uncultured Coriobacteriaceae bacterium
AAGAACCCCGCCGCCTCCCCAAGAGACGCGACGGGGTCCTTGTCTCATTCTTTAGACGATGTGACGCGAACTTAATTGCGTGGGAGTCTCCCGCCCTCCAGCCCTGGAAAGGCCGCGGCAGGCGAAACCGATGAGCGAGTGGACCGCGCGGCGCTCCACCATTGCAACACCGCAGGCAGAAACCGTGTTCAACGAGGCCGAGCGGACGTAATCATCGCTTCTTATCGCTCTGGATAGAAGACAACGTCACCCGTGTTGACCCTATCTCCGTCGCCACCACACAATGTCAGCTGCATGGTCACCGATTCCAAAGCATCAGTGTTGATGAAGAAGGTTGTAAGCGCACGACCAGAACGCTTGTCTTCCGACATCGTTGCGAAAAAGAGGTTGTAGGTCATAAGGCTGTATCCATCCAGTTCCTCAAGATCCTCAAGCGCAACGAGCTCGGCGCCGTCATTCATCATAAACAACGTCTTCTCTTCTATCGCTTCATAGTACTCTTGCGAGACGGCGTGCCCGTCCACAACGTACCCGAACGGGGACACCGAGACCACAAACTCGCTTTGATCTGAGGTGCATTGAATGGCCTCCACCCGCCTCTCGGGAGGCTCGACGACAATGACACCCTCATCATCCTCATGACCCATCACTTTCATGCTCCAGGTCAGTCTCGTCAAATCCTTCCCATCGGGATTTGCATCAAAGTGCAGCAGCAGATGCAGCTCAGTTGGCGTGGTGAACTCCTCGTTGACCTCAGGCCAGCAGCGTGGATGCCTGTCCTCTTCCCAATCGAGACCGATGCTCCTAAATTCCGAATCCTCGGACAAGGCAGGCGCACCGTACTCATCGGCTCCAGTCTCAGTCGTGTATTTGAACCCCTTTGGGCAGGTAACGACGAACCAGGCAATACCCAGGTCGTTCTCATCCATAGCGAAGCTTTCAAGCGTCATCGTATAGTCGCCGACCGTGACAGACTCGTTGACCTGTTGCACGCAATCGCCCAAAAGGCCCTCGACAACCGCAGAATCGGTCTCGTACCACGTACGCCCAGCCTGCGGAGCCGTAAAGGAATCGCTGCCGTCTTTTGAATAGAACGTTTCTTCGTGGGCCTCGACGTCCTCATGGCCCTTTGAACCGAAGCCAACCGTGAAGAAGTTCGTCTCGATGGCAGCATATGCCGACGTACCCAAGGCTGCTGCCGACGCCAGCGCCGCCGCAATCGCGAACCTTCTTGACACGCGCGGCCCACCAGCATGCCCGGCCGACACAACAGCCGCTTTCCCCATCCCCGGATTGGCTTGCGGCGTTGCTTGCTCCTCAGAACCCTGCATTTCCCGACGCGCAGACGCAAGCACCCCTTGTCGTACGTTTTCAGGCAACTTGACGCTCTTTGCCAAGTTGCGAGCGGCATCAAGCTCAGAGCACCTCATACGCCCCACCCCTTTCGCTTGGTTCAGCCGTGCCTTCAAGCACGTCGCGCATCTGCTTGCGAGCACGCGCGAGCCTCACCCTCACCGTGCCCTGCCTGCATTCCATGATGTCTGCGATTTCCCGCACCGAATGCTCCTCGATGTAAAAGAGCACTGCCGTGGCGCGAAGCGATTCTGGCAGGCGTTTCAATGCCCGCCATACCCGGGTTCTTTCAAGCGCCCGCAGAGCCGCATCCTCAGGACCTGCCTCCATGCCGCCGATGTCGGGCTCCCCTTCGGGCATTGCCTGCACCTTGCGCTTCCAGGGCGACCGGTACACGTCGGCGCAGCGATTAACGGTCGCCCGCAAAAGCCACGCTCGCAGGTGGTCGTCATCGCGAAAGCTCTTACCGTAGGTCAAAAGGCTTACGAACACATCCTGCGCCACATCCTGGGCGTCCTCACGGGAACGCGTTTGCGCAAGCGCGACAACATACACCGCGCTGCCGTGCCTGCGCATCGCTTGCTCGATCTCTTCTTCGGTTCTCATTGCTCGGCTTTCCATAAGCCCGTCACCTCCTTACCCTATACACGGGTCCGGCAGGCAAAAGGTTACATGTGACGCGAAAGTTCGGGACACCTCACATAAGTTTCGAACGCGGTGGCGTCGAGTGTTGGCGTAAGGCTCGGCTCCGAAGGAGGCGGCCTCACCGCAGCCTGAAACCACGTCGGCTATACTATGCCGCCTCGACCCTGTCCGCGCTCTCGAACGCCCTCCCCGGCTAGCGCCCCTCAACCATCATGGCCAGGCATCTCGCATCGATACCGAGCACCTCACGCATACAAAAAAGAGCCGGACGCAGGCAAAACGCTTGCGTCCGGCCCCCTGTTCTCATTGTGCTGCGCGACCGCGTGGCAGCAAACCGTGCCCTTGCGACATCTGGGAAAAGGCAATTACGTCCACTCGGCCTCATCGAACACGTTTTCTGCCTGCGGTGCTGCAATGGCGAAGTGCCGCATGGCCTACTTGTTCATCGGCTTCCCCGTTAGTGAGCGGCGGCCTTCACGGCATCGAGAACCTCGCGGCCCCAGGCGGAGTCGACAACGGGAGTGCGGTGCTTGTCGAACTGGGTGCGCACCTCCACGTCGTTGGCCAGGGTGCGGTAGGCGGCAAAGGGCACCTGGATGGCCGTGCCGGGGGTATTGTCCTTGTCAAAGAGCAAGATTTCAATGGCCTTCTCGCCGCCCCCGCGCTCTACCAGGGCGTTGAACTGGGCGTCGACGAAGCCGCGCTCGGGATAGCGGCTGCTGAGCTCTTCGAGAAGGCTCACCTTGAGCACCTCGACCACCTTGTCGTTAAGGCCTGCACCCCACACGGCGGCCTTCTCAACGAGGCCGTAGCGCTCGGGGGCAATGCGCACCTCGAACTCCCCTTTGCCCAGCGTCGACAGCTCCACACCGCGGAACTTGATGACGAGCTGGGTAAAGGCACGCTTGAGCTCCTCGGGCTCGCCTTCACCAGCAGGATAGAACGCGGCGACGTGACGATCACGGTCGATGTAGAAGAGCGGGTAGTCCAGAGGGACAATCGCGCCGCATTTCGAACAGGCGTGGACGAAGATCTGACCCGATGCCAACTGGGCGGCACGCTCGGGGTTACAGGTCGCCTCGATGCGCTCCCACACGTCGACCTGGTCGGCCGCACCGCACGAGGGGCACACCACGGCGTCTTGCACGACCTTGGACTGGATGACTTCACGCTCTGAGCAGCTCATGGCAACGGGCTCCTTTAAAAGTTGGTTTTGGTGGAACCATGCTACCAAATGGTGGGCGCGCTTATGCTATGTTGTGCGAGGTTGCGACAGAATTATCCTCCACAGCCGACCCCGTAAGCAACGCCACTCTGGCCCGGCCTGCCCGAGCCCGCACCCAAAGGAGCCCCATGAACAACCCTTCCGTCAGCAGGCGCTCGCTCATCGCCCTGGCATCGGCAACGGCATCTACGGCGGCGCTCGGCATGATGGGCGCAGGCGCCTTGGGCCTCTCCCCTAAGGCAGCAGACGCAGCCACCGTGCAAGACCTCACGACACGGGCCTGCATCACCGTCTTTGACCAGGCTACGGAGAGCTCGCTGTGCGAGGTGGGCACGAGCGTCGACCTGGCAAGCATCGCGAGCGGCGAGTATCCCTCGTATTGCTTCGTGGTCCAAAACAACGCCAGCGATGCGCTCGACGTATGGGAGTCCTACGTCACGGTGGACGGCAGTGAGCCCTGGGGCTGGACGGAGCACACCATCGCTGCCCAGAGCGGCACGCTCTACCACGTGTATTACGAGAACATGCAGCGCGTCCTTGCGGAGGGCAACCACACGGCGGCGCTCTACATCAACGGCGAGCTCGTGTGCTCGGCGACCTTCACGATAACCCGTGGTCAGAGCTGGGGCGACGTCTTCCCCCTCCCCTCGCAGGAGGAGATTCAGCAGGCAAACCAAGAGGCACGCTGCCAGGCACCTTACATCGCAGGCTGCCTGGGCCTTCAAGACGGTCAGCGCTACATCTCGTACAGCATCGACTTCAAGGCCGACGCCGCGCCCGCCGGCACGTACTGCTGCCTGGCACAATGGGCGCCTGACCTTACGGTGCTCAGATACAGCTACCCCGACGCCCACTGCGACTACAACTCCGTGGGCGGCTACGCAGGCCTGCAGCACCGCTCGCAGGGCGACTGGGTCTCGATCCTGTCGTTTTGGAACGTGTACTACACCGACGAGCAAGGCGTGACCCAAACGATCCAGGCGAGCCTCGTCTACCCCGAACCCGACGAGAACAGCCAGTTCGGAGGTGAAGGCACGGGCGTGCACCGCATCGTGCAATACCCCTGGCAGGAAGGCCGCTGGTATCGCATGCAGCTGCGCTGCAGCACCTCGGATGCCGGCACGACCCTCGTCGACCAGTGGATCTGCGACCTGGAGAGCGAGACGTGGACCCAGCTGTGCTGCTACGACACGAACATCCCCGGAGCCACGCTGGCGGCACCCGGCTTCTTCTTCCTCGAGAACTACGACCCCTCCACCTGCGGAGAGGTGCGCACCATGGAAGTCGCAAACATCCAGATCACCCCGATTGAGGACGAGACGAGCTACATCAACGTGCAGTCGGCGTGGCTGAGCCCCAACGGAGGCGAGCCCACCTATAGCGGCAGCTACGCCTACGGCTCGCAGGGCATGCGCTTCTGGGCCATCACCAGCGGCGTGGGCGGCGACTGGTACGGCGACGGCCGCGGCCAAGCCGGCGGCTGGTATTCCGTGCAGTAGCAGGCGTGCGCACGGAGGCGGGGTGTGTTTGCAGACAGCCTCCAATCAAAACACAAGCGGCGCGCACACCAATCGGCATGCGCGCCGCCTCCTTTTTAGCCCTCCTGCGCAAGCCTGCCGGCGCCGATGCTGCGCAGCATGTCACGCAGCATGCGCTCGGTTGCCTTCTTGCCTGCGCCACGCGCCACGCGGGCGCCTTCAGCGAGCATGTTGGGCGTGAACACGCGCTTGCCAGCAAGCAGCGCATGGAGCTCCTCATCCCAGCCATTCACAATGCAGGCGTTGAGCAGCTCCTGGCAATCCTGGATGGTGGGATCGCACAGGTAGGGGGCGATGCAGCGGGCGGTCGCTGGATCCTCCTTGGGCAGGCCCGCATGCCAGAGCATCCGCAGCGCCTTGGCGCTCACGGGGTAGCCGTCCTTGATGTTTTGCGACGAGACGCTCAGGCGCTTGTTGGACCAGCGGGCGACAACACTGCCAACGGGTGCGAAGTCGGGGTTCAGCATCCAGGCAAAGAGCTCCTCCTGACTGCCGTTGCGCCCCAGGGCGTTGAGCACCAGACGATAGTCCTGGGGGACAAGGGCGTCTTGACGCACAAGCTGGCGGATGATCATCTCCGATGAAGGGTCCTCAACAGCGATGCTGGCGAAGTTGCGCACGTCCCCGCAGTACTGGTCGGCACGCGCCCTGCGCAGGGCGGGCGTGTCGTTTACCAGGCCGAGCTCACGGCACTTGCCGCTAAAGCCAATGCCGTGCCTCAAAAGCAGACGCGCAACCGAAAGGTTGCCACCAGCCACCGCCTGCGCTAGCGAATCGCTTGCAAACTCGACGCTGCCCACCGTGTTGAGAAACTCTTCCACGGGACGGGCGTCCCCTTGCTCGCAAAGCTTGGCCAGATGCTCGACAAGCAGCGGCTGCCAGGAGGCATCCATACCAAACTGCTTGGCAAACGCACCAAACCGCGCATAGTCGCCACTCTGCTCGGCCTCAAGCAGAAGCTCTGAGCCAAAGTCGGAGGCACGCATGAGGGGAGAGCCGTCGCAGGGCACGCCCAGAGCGGCGAGGTCCACAACCATGGCGGGACGGGCATGCACGCTCGCCTCGTCCACGTTGTAGCCGTAGCCGTTGGTCCAGCCGTTCAGGTGCACGTACGCCTCAAAACCGTCCGCGCCACCCGGGGAGCGCAGCCACCAGCAGGGGTTGTCCCCATCGGCATTGCGGGCATCATCGCTGGCAAAGAGCTCGCCAACCTCCTGCACGCTCAGACTGAACACCTTGTCGGTCGTCGTGGCGCAACCCCTGGCCTCATACTCGTCGTTGCCGGGAGTCTGCACTTCCTGCGCCACAATAGCCGCACGGTCCTCATCGGTGAAAGCGTCCTGGAGGAACTCGCCGTTCATCCAGGCGCGGACATTGCTCGTCTCCCACTCCGCGGGCTGCGAAGTGCCGTGGTACGCCATGGCATCCAAGACGCGCGTCGTGGTGACGAGGACGTGCGACCTCTCCAGGCGAAGCACGCGCCACTTGAGCGGCCTGCCCCACCACGACCCCATCACGAACTCGTCGGGAACAATGATGCTCCCCTGCTCTTGAATGCTCTGGATAACCATGCGCACAGCCCGCCAATCTCACAAGGCGCGGCATCGTGGCCCCGCCAATCGAACGTTTTCGCGCACCATTGTATTTTGCTCGGCGAGCGGCCGCCCTTTCCGCGCCCCACACGTCCAAAAACGCCAAAAGTAT